>CACXHI010000018.1 GCA_902767395.1 Oscillospiraceae bacterium | reverse complement strand
TGCGCGGGCAAGGGCATGGAGGAGCTGTTCCTGGAGCTGGGGGCCGACGCCATCGTCACCGGCGGCCAGACCATGAACCCCTCCACCGACGACATCCTCAGGGCCGTCAACCGCACCCCCGCCTCCACGGTCTTCGTCTTCCCCAACAACAAGAACATCATCATGGCGGCCGAGCAGTGCATCCCGCTGACGGAAAAGCGCGTCGTCGTCATGCCCACCAAGACCGTGCCGCAGGGCATCTCCGCCATGCTCAACTTCTCCCCCGACGAGAGCGAGGAGAGTCTGGTCGGCGCCATGGGCGAGGCCATCGACAGCGTCCACACCGCCATGGTCACCTACGCCGCGCGCGACTCCGATTTCGACGGGCACAGCATCCACGCGGGCGAGTATCTGGCCCTGCTGGACGGCGCCCTGATCGGCAGCTACACCAACACCCGCACCCTCTTCAAGGAGCTCAGCTGGGCCGTTGACGACTTCCACCCCGAGTTCATCACCGTCTACTACGGGGAGGACGTGACCGAAGAGGACGCCGAGAAGGCCGCAGAGACCATCCGCGGCAACTTCCCCGACAGTGAGGTCAGCGTGGTCAGCGGCGGCCAGCCGGTGTACTACTATATGATCTCCGTGGAGTGACGGTTTTCCGTTTTCGGGAAAAAGGACGCTGAAAACGGAAAAGACGCCGGAAAGCAATTTCCGCCCGGCCGTCGGCGACAGGACCGAAGGTCCGATACCGGGCGGCAAAGGCCTGACAGCCAAGCTTCGCTGCAATCAGGCAGGGATTGATCCTCAAAGAAAAAATCGGGAACCGTCGACTTGACGGTTCCCGATTTTCATATTTTTTCCCATAATGACATGGCGGTCAGCGCATAACAAAGCCTGCGGGGCGACATCATGCTCTGCGAGCTTCGCCCTGCCTGACACGAATTTTGCTCGGATATCCATGAAGGCGTCTTATCCGGGGTCCGTATCACACCGCGACCTCGATCGGGGCGGCAACGGGGAGCCCAAGCGCAGAGAGCACCTCCTGCACGGAGGAGACCGGCGTGATCTCAAGCGCCTGCTTCACTTCCCCGGCCACTTCTTTGAGATCATCCACATTATCCTTCGGAATGAACACCCGCTCCACGCCTGCGCGCTGGGCGGCCATCAGCTTTTCGGGCAGTCCGCCGATGGGATTGACGTCTCCCTGCAGGGAGACCTCGCCGGTCATCGCCACGCCGGGCGGCACGGCGTGGCCCGTCAGCTGGGAGACCAGCGCCGTTGTCAGCGTAATGCCTGCGGACGGGCCGTCCTTCGGCGTCGCGCCGTCCGGCACATGGATATGCAGGTCGCTCTCGGAGAGCGTCTGTGCCTGCCCGGGCAGCATGGCCTTGACCAGACTGACCGCGATCTGGGCGGACTCCTTCATCACATCACCCAGCCGGCCGGTGACGGTGATCTTGCCGCTGCCTTTTGTGAGAAGCGTCTGGATATAGAGGATGTCCCCGCCAACCGGCGTCCAGGCGAGACCCGTGACGATGCCGGGTCTTGCGCTCTCCGGCACATGCTTGCGGCGCACCGGACTTATATCCATCAGCTCCTGGAGCATGGAGGGCAGAACCGTGATCCTTGCCGCCTGATCGTCCACCAATGTCACAGCTGCGCTGCGGCAGAGCTGATCCATGCGCTTTTTCAGCCCGCGTACGCCGGATTCCCGGGTGTAGTCCTCAATGATGGCGTCGATGGTCTCATCCGGCACGGTCAGCGCACCCTCGGGGATCCCCACCGCCTGCATGGCGCGGGGGAGCAGATGCTCCCGGGCGATACGGTGCTTCTCGATCGGGGTATATCCCTGGAAGGGGATCACCTCCATGCGGTTTAAAAGCGGCTCGGGGATCGTGTCCAGCGTGTTGGCCGTGCATATGAAGAGGACGTCGCTCAAATCAAAGGGGACGTTCAGGTAGTGATCCGTGAAGGAAAAGTTCTGCTCCGGATCCAGCACCTCCAGCAGCGCGCTGGCCGGATCGCCGTT
>CACXHI010000017.1 GCA_902767395.1 Oscillospiraceae bacterium | reverse complement strand
GAACCGGTCGGCTCCCATTCGTGCCGCACCTCGGGCGGAACCGCAGCGGCTTCTTCCTCCGACCGCATGACGGAAGCGTCCGCCTCGGGCTGGACGGCAGGCGGTTCCGGCTGGATCGCGGGCGGTTCCTCCACCGGCTGGACTTCAGGCACAGCCGACTCTGACTCCGGGACGGTTCCGAACATCTCCTCCAGCGTGGGATCGTCCTGCGGTGCGGAGAAGGGCGTGTGATCAAAATTCGTCAGATAGACGCGCGTGGTTTTGCCGCGATCTTCGGCGGGGGCAGCCGACGCGGAGGCCCGAATTGCCTTGACGGGCCTTGTCACACGCGGTTCCGACCTTGCGCTGGGGAACGGCGTGGCGTCTGGCCCCGCCCCGAGGCTCGGACGATTCGCCGCGCGGCGCTGCCTTGGCCTAAACAGGGAAAGCAGTCCCGGCGCGCCCTTCTTCCCGCCTCTGGCTGGGACAGGCTCCGGCGCGGAAGACACCGGATCGGGTTCCTCGGCAATCAGCTCCGCCACGACGCGGAACAGGGCTTCCGTATCCTCCCGGACGGCGGCAGTCCTTCCGTCCTCCGATTCGGAGGCAGGCGAACTGCGGCGCAGAGACGAACCCTCGGATTCGTTCTCCTCGCCGATCTCCGCAGAAAACAGCTCCTCCAGATGAAGGGCATAGTCCTCCGCCGATCTCTGCGCCGCTGCAGGGGCAGCGGTCGGCTGGCGTTCTGTTTCCTGCGCCGCATTCTGTTGTTCAGGGTGATTGCGCTTGTTCATGGTTGAAACTTACTCCAAACGATGGAACGTCTCCCCCACAGCGTTGCGGGAGGCGGTTCCTGACGACTGTATTCGGCGGCCCAAACGCCGGGCCGAACAGGGTGAGAACAAATTACTTCTGACGCTGGCGCAGAGCCTCATAGAGCATCACAGCTGCCGCTGCCGAGGCGTTCAGGGAAGAGATGTTTCCCTTCAGAGGGATACTGACCAGCACGTCGCAGCTCTCGCGCACGAGGCGGCTGATTCCCTCGCCCTCGTTACCGATAACGATGGCCGCAGGGCCGGTCAGGTCCGTGCGGTAGAGCGGACTGTCCGCGTCGGCGGCCGTGCCGTAAACCCATACGCCGTGCTCCTTGAGCGTGCGGATCGTATTGACAAGATTGCTGACCCGCGCCACGGGCAGGTACTCCACCGCGCCGGCGGAGGTCTTGGAGACCACGGCGGTCAGGCCCACGCTGCGGCGCTTGGGAATAATGACCCCGTGCGCCCCGGCGCACTCGGCCGTTCGCAGAATCGCGCCGAGATTGTGGGGATCGGAAAGCTCGTCGCAAATGACGATCAGAGGCGGCTCGCCACGCTCGGCGGCCAGCGCCAGAATCTCCTCCACGGAGGCATAGGCGTGGGCGGCAACCGCGGCGATCACGCCCTGATGGGCGCCGGTGGGACTCATTTGATCCAGCTTGCGGCGATCCGTCGGCACGACGACCGCGCCGGCCTCTTTTGCAAGTGCGGCGAGGCGGGTCAGGGAGCGGTCCGTGTTTCCCTCCGCAAGATAGACCTTGTCGATGGTCCGTCCGCTCTTGAGCGCCTCGGTCAGGGCGTTGCGGCCCTCGATCAAGCCCTCATCCAGCGCCTCCGGGGCGCGATCCTCCCGTTTTCCGGTTCGGAAATCCACTCGGTTTTTTTCATTTTTCATAGCAATCAGGCACACTTTCTCACGATATCCAGTTTATTATATCAGAAAAACCACAGAAGTACGAGTATAACTTTGCACAGAATTCAACATCTTTCCAAAAACGATTCGTAATTTTTCCATTGCCTTTTTATTTTTTCTGTGCTATCATATATGTTAGGAGGACTGTCGGCATTTTTATTCATAACATACCGTATTTTATGACGCCGGCAGAATTTGTTTTTCATCCAATCCAGGAGGGCGATCACAGTGAACATAACCTTTCGCGGAGGAGTCCATCCCAAGGGACGGAAGGAGCTGAGCAGGAACGCAACCCTGCATCGCTTCGACCCGCCTCCCGGCGAGATGGTCTTTCCCCTGGCACAGCACATCGGAAAACCCGCAAAAGCCATTGTCAAGAAAAATGATCCGGTTCTGGTGGGACAAAAGCTCGCGGAGGCGGACGGATTCGTTTCCGCCTGTGTCATCAGCTCCTGCTCCGGCACGGTGAAGGCCGTCGAGAAGCGGCGTACCATCGCCGGTACCATGTCCGAGTGCGTCGTCGTGGAAAACGACGGACAGTACACGCCCATTGAAGGACTCGGACAGCGGCAGGAGGTCGACAAGCTCACAAATCAGGACGTTCTTGACCGCGTTCGGAACGCCGGAATCGTCGGTCTCGGCGGGGCAGGCTTCCCCACGCACGTCAAGCTTGCACCCAAGGTGCCGGATCAGATTCGCTATCTCATTGCCAACGGCGCGGAATGCGAGCCCTACATCACCTGCAATGACCAGCTCATGCGCAGCCACGCGGCGGGCATTGTGGAGGGTTTGGAGCTCGCGCTTCGACTCTTTGACAACGCTGAGTGCGTCATCGGCATTGAGGACAACAAGCCCGAGGCCATTGCCGCGATGCGGCAGGCGATTGCCGGCAAGCGCCGGATGCGGGTGCTGCCCCTGCACACGAAATACCCGCAGGGCGGCGAACGCAGTCTGATCCGCGTCGTCGCGGGGGTGGACTTCCCCGTGTCCATGCTTCCGGCAGACGTCGGCTGCATCGTGCTCAACGTGGGCACGGCCTATGCAATCGGGCGGGCCGTGGCTTGGAACTAGCCGCTGTTTGAACATGTTCTCACCGTCACCGGCGAGGCCGTGCAGACCCCTTCCAACTTCATTGCCAGAGACGGCACCACCTTTGCGCAGCTTTTGGAGGCCAGCGGCGGCGTCAAAGCCGGATGCACGCCGAAAAAAGCGCTCTCCGGCGGCCCCATGATGGGCGTTGCCGTGGCAAGTCTGGACGTCCCCATCCAGAAGAACACCAACGCGCTCACGCTCCTTGCAGACGACCGCGTGGAGAAGGCGGAGAAAGAGATGACCGCCTGTCTGCACTGCGGACGCTGCTCCACCATCTGCCCGAACGGACTGGTTCCCGCGCTGATGGCCGACGCCATCAACATGAAGAACTGGGAACGCTACGAAACCAAGCTCTACGGTCTGGAATGTATCGCCTGCGGCTCGTGTACCTACATCTGTCCGGCCCGGCGGCCCTTGACGCAGATGTTCAAGCAGACCAAAGCGGAGATTCTGGCCCGGAAACGGGCAGCGCAGGCAGGAGGTAGGAAATGAATCAGAGATTAAATCTTTCCGCCGGCCCTCACGTAAGAGACATTTGGTCCACTTCCTTCATTATGAAGATGGTTCTGCTGGCGCTGATGCCGGCCACCGTCATCGGCATTATCACCTTCGGCTTGCACGCCCTTTGGGTGATTCTGACCTCTGTGATTACGGCGGTGCTCACGGAGCTGGTCTTCGATAAGCTCACGGGGAAGCCGGACTCCTGGAAGGACGGCTCCGCCGCTGTCACCGGCCTGATGCTGGCGCTGACGCTCTCCGCCGAAACGCCGCTCTACGCGCCGGTCATTGGCTCTATCTTCGCGATTCTGGTCGTCAAATGCGCCTTCGGCGGTCTGGGCAAGAACTTCGTCAACCCGGCTCTGGCTGCCCGGTGCTTCCTGCTGATCTCCTTCCCCAACGCCATGACGGTCTATGGGATTGACGGCGTGGCCTCCGCCACTCCCTGTGCGGAGCTGGCCGCAGGGCGGGTCGTGGACATCACCTCGATGTTCCTCGGCAGCGCCAACGGCGTCATCGGCGGCTCGATTCTCGGCCTGATGATCGGTGGTCTTGCGCTCTGGGCCTTTGACATCATCCACGGGCAAATCTGCTTCTCCGTGCTCGGAGGCTTCACCCTGTTCATGGCCCTCTTCGGCGGGCAGGGCTTCGACCCCGGCTTCCTTGCCGCCCACCTGTGCGGCGGCGGCGTCGTGCTCGGCGCGTTCTTCATGGCCACCGACTACGTTACCTCCCCCATGAGCCGTCTGGGTCAGACCTTCTACGGCGTTCTGATCGGCGTGCTCGGCGCTCTGTTCCGCATCAAGGGCCAGTCCGCCGACTCGTTCAGCTACTCGATCATTGTGGCAAACCTCTTTGTCCCGCTGATCGACACCTACATTGTTGACAAGCCCTACGCCTTCCGCAGGCGCGCGCTGAAGATACGCAGCGGCGAGGCAAAGAAGCCGCTGTCACAGCGGATTCCCAAGCCCGTGATCGCCCTGTCCGTGATTGCGCTGCTCTCCGGTCTGGCGCTGTCCGGCGTTTTCTCGATGACCAAATCCACCATCGACGAGCAGAAAAACGCGGCGGCCGCCGCTGCCTACAAGACGGTGCTTCCCGAGGCGGAGAGCTTTGAGTCCTTCTCCGACAAGGTGGAGTTCCTCGGCGGCGAGGTCTACGGCACCGGCTACGGGCGGGTCTACATCAAGGACGCGCTGGTTGGCAAGGACGCCGCCGGAAACGTGGTGGGCTACGCGGTCTCCGTCACCTCCGCCGAGGGCTATGACGGCAACGTGACCCTTTCCATCGGCGTCAGTACTGACGGTGTGATCAACGGCATCTCCTTCACTGAGCTTCACGAAACGCCCGGCAAGGGAATGCTCTGCGGGGAGCCTGCATTCATGGATCAGTTCGCGGGCAAGCAGGCCGACCAGCTGACGCTGGGCGAGGACGTGGATGGCATCACCGGCGTGACCATCACCTCCAAAGCCGTCGTCAACGCGGTGAACGCAGGACTCGACTTCATCAACACAAAGATAAGGGGGGAGTAAGATGAACAAATATCTCGAACGGCTGTACAACGGTCTCATCAAGGAAAACCCCACGCTGGTCCTGATGCTGGGCATGTGTCCGACGCTGGCAGTCTCCACCCGCGCCGCAAATGGCATTGGCATGGGTCTTTCGACGCTGGCGGTTCTGGTGCTGTCCAATCTGGTCATCTCCCTGCTGCGAAAGGTCATACCCGATCAGGTCCGTCTTCCGGCCTACATCGTCATCGTGGCCTCGCTGGTCACCGTGACGGAGCTTCTGATTGAGGCCTATCTGCCCTCGGTTTACGAGGCGCTCGGCATCTATATCCCGCTCATCGTGGTCAACTGCATCATTCTTGGCCGTGCCGAGGCCTACGCCAACAAGAACACGCCCCTGCTCTCCGTCTTTGACGGCATTGGTATGGGACTGGGCTTCACCGTCGCGCTGACACTGGCCGGCGCGGTTCGTGAGATTCTCGGCAGCGGCACCTGCTTCGGCGTGCAGATCCTGCCGCAGACCGTTGAGCCCATCGGTATCTTCATCCAGCCTCCCGGCGCGTTTCTGGTCATTGCCCTGTTCATCATCATTATGAACGCCGTCGGCATTAAGACCCGCCAGCGCAAGCTGGTAGAGAGCGGCTGCGACGGCTGCTGCGCCAGCTGTGCCTCTCAGTGCGAGGCCTCGAAGGAGGTGGCGAAATGAATCACAATTTGCTGCTGCTGATTGTTTCCGGCGCGCTGATTAACAACGTGGTTCTGAGCCAGTTCCTCGGCATCTGCTCCTTCCTCGGCGTATCCAAGCAAATGAAGGCCTCCGCTTCTCTGGGCGGCGCGGTCATCTTCGTCATTACCATCGCCTCCGCCGTGGCGAGCCTGCTCTACACCTACGTGCTGGAACCGCTGGGTCTCGATTTCATGAAGACCATCGTTTTCATTCTAGTGATTGCGGCGCTGGTGCAGATTGTGGAAATGTTCCTCAAAAAGGCTGCCCCCGCCGTTTACAAATCGCTGGGCATCTTCCTGCCGCTGATTACCACCAACTGCGCCGTGCTCGGCGTGGCTCTGACCAACGTGCAGAACGGCTACAACTTCATCGAATCCGTTCTCTCCGGCTTCGGCACCGCGCTGGGCTTCACTCTGGCCATTGTCCTGTTGGCGGGCATTCGCAGCCGCATCAACGAGGACGACCTCCCCGCTCCCCTGCGGGGCGCGCCCATCGTACTGATTGCAGCGGCGCTCATGTCCATTGCCTTCATGGGCTTCTCCGGCCTGTCGTTCTAAGGAGGGCGCCATGGATCTCATTCTGATTACCACTGCGGTCATCACCGTAATCGGCATCATTGTCGGCGCCGGTCTGGTCTTCATGGGGAAGAAATTCTACGTCGAGGTCGATGCGCGCGAGGCCGCCGTCCGGGAGGTTCTGCCCGGTAACAACTGCGGCGCCTGCGGCTACGCCGGCTGCGACGCAATGGCGGCCGCCATTGCCAAGGGCGAGGCGCCGGTGAACGGCTGCCCCGTAGGCGGTTCGCCCGTTGCCCAGAAGATCGGCTCGATCATGGGAACCGAGGCAGGCGACGTTGCGCGGAAAATCGCCTTTGTCAAGTGCAAGGGCTCCTGCGAATTCACCTCCAACCAGGGCAACTACGTTGGCATTGCGGACTGCGCGAGCGCGGTTCGCGCGGGCCTGGCCCTGACCGACTGCGACTACGGCTGCGTGGGGCTCGGCTCCTGTATCAAGGTCTGCCCGGAAAACGCCATCACCGTCCGCGACGGCGTGGCTGTGGTGAACCGCAGCCGCTGCGTGGGCTGCGGCCTGTGCGCCAAGGCCTGTCCCAAGGGACTGATCGAGCTGGTGCCTGAAAGCAAGCAGGTGGCCGTTCAGTGCTCCAACCGCGACAAGGGACCGCAGGTGAAAAAGGTCTGCTCCGCCGGCTGTATCGGCTGCTCTCTCTGCGTCCGCCAGTGTGAGCATGACGCCATTTCCGTCCAGACCAATCTGGCCCACGTCAACTACGAAAACTGTGTGCAGTGCGGCAAGTGCGCTGAGAAATGCCCCGCAAAGGTCATCACCACCGCAGCTACCCTGCCCACCGGAAGAACGGCCTCCGGCCAAAAAGGAGACAAGATGGATAAGAAGACAATTATTTGGAAAGTGGTGTGCGCCCTGCTCATCATCGCTGCCGCCGTTCTGCTGCTGAGCGGTGTGCTGAACGGCAACACCATGTATCATCTGGGCAACCGGGGCGAGCTCGGCCCCCTGACGCGAAGCGACATTCAGTACGTCACGCTGGACGCCCCCGTCGCCAGCAGCAAGGACGGCACTGTGAACGCCGCGGACTGGGAGAGCGTCTTCCCCTACATCGCCAAGAGCATGAAGGCCAATGCCGACAACGCCGAGGTGGCGGACTATCTGGAGCAGGATCCGTATCTCGTCAACGTCTACGAGGGCTACGGCTTCGCCAGGGATTACGGCTCCGCCCGCGGACATGCGTTCTGCCTGACCGACGTGGGCAAAACCGAGCGGCCGCACCCAATGGCAAACTGCCTGACCTGCAAGACCCCCAACTTTGCCAAGCTGGTCAACGACAACGGCGTGGAGGTCTATAAGTGGGACTTTGAAGAGGTCATGGGAAAGATGGAGGAGAGCGTTTCCTGCTACACCTGCCACGGCAACGACGCTGGAAACAAGGGGCAGATTACCATCACGCATTCCTACGTGAACAAGGCCCTTGGCGCAAACGCGGAGCGCATCGCTCCCTCGACTCTGTCCTGCGGACAGTGCCACATCGAGTACTACTTCACCGTAGCCGACGCCGAAACCATGATGCCCTATGACAGTGTGGAGGCCATGACGCCCGAGGCGATTCTGGCCTACTATGACAGCATTGAGAACAAGGACGGCGAGCAGGGCTTCTACGACTGGATTCAGCCCTCCACCGGCGCCCACATGCTCAAGGCCCAGCACCCTGAGACGGAAACCTATCTCTCCGGCAAGCACGCCGCGATGGGCATGAGCTGTGCCGACTGCCACATGGCCATCGTGCAGGAGGAGGACGGCACGATCTATCACAGCCACTACATCGACAGCCCGCTCAACGACAAAACCCTCCTCTCCACCTGCGTTCAGTGCCACGGCGACACCGACATGGTCGAAATGGTACACAAGCTTCAGGAGCGCATCACTGCCCGGGAGGCGGAGGTCGGCAACAAGCTCTCCGCGTTCAAGGACGCGCTGGCGGACGCCGTGAAGGCCGCCGAGGAGGGCGCGCCCGGAGCAAAGACCGAGGACGAGCTGAATGCCATTCGCAAGCTTTACCGCGAGGCCCAGTGGTTCTTCGACTTTGACTATGTGGAGAACTCTGAGGGCGCGCACAACTCTGAGCTTGCCACCCGCTGTCTTGACACCGCCGAGAGCAAGATTACCGAGGGTATGGATCTGCTCGGCATCGAGAATTGATAATTGACAATTCTCCTAAAAACCGATACAATAGCGGCAGAGCGTTACGCTCTGCCGCTATTGCGCTTTACAGGAGATCAACGATGAAAAAGCTCTGGAAATTCTTGGGCTCGATGCAGTTTGCCATTGGGCTTCTGGTGGTCCTCGCTCTGGCCTGCGCGGGCGGAAGCTTTCTGCCGCAGGGTCTGCGCTATGAGGAATACGCGGCGCTGTACTCGGAGCGCACGGCGGGTCTGATCCTCGCCCTGCGGCTGGACGACGTGTTCCACAGCTGGTGGGTGCTGGTGCTGACGGGCTTTCTGTGCGGCAACCTTCTGCTCTGCAACCTGCTCCGTCTTCCCCAGCTTCTGCGCCGAAGCCGTCAGGCCGGCGACCCCGCCCATCTGGGGGCGCCGACCGTGACCGTCGGCGGCGTCCAAGACCCGGACGCGGTTCTGACCCGGCTCCGTATGCCGAAGGCCGTCGAGCACACCGACGCTGAGGGACGGACGCTGCGCATCGCGGTGAAGCACCGCGCCGGGCTCTGGGGCGCATGGGTCTGCCACCTCGGGATTCTGCTCCTGATTCTCGGCTTTGTGCTGGGTCAGATGACCAAGGAGGAGTACACCGTCTACGGCGTTCCCGGGCAGGTCAAGCAGATCGAGGGGACGGAATACGCCCTGAAAATCCGCGATTTCCAGCTGCAGCGCGAGGCCGACGGCTTCGTGACGCAGTACACGACGGCGCTGACGCTGTACGACCTCTCCAACGAAGACGACGTGCTCGCGCAGGACGCGACTGCCAGCGTCAACCACCCCGGTTCTGCGTTCGGCTTCAAGCTCTATCAGAACTCCACCGGGGACGCAGCGCATTTCACCGTGCGCAGGGACGGGGAAACCGTGCAGGAGGCCGTCCTCTGTGTGGGCGAGCAAATCTCCCTGCTGAACACCCCCCTGCAGGTACAGCTTCGCGCCGTCCTTGCGGACCATGACAAGGCTGCAAACGGCAGCTCCGTCCCCGGCTATGCCTACCAAATTTACATTGACGATTCGTTCTACGGCATGGACGTCCAGCCCGAGGGCGGGACGATTCAGGACTTCCTGCCCTATGAGGTCTCCTTTTCCGAGCCGCAGAGCTATACGCTCATCCAGTTGAAGCGAGACCGCTTCAGCCGCCTTGCCCTTGCCGGCGGGCTGATCACCCTGCTCGGACTGTTCCTCGCCTTCTACTGCCAGACCCGGCGTGTCTGGGCCATTCGGGAAGCGGACGGAGGCTGGACCGTCTTCGGAAGCAGTCCCAAGGGCGGAGCGCTGTTCGCAGAGCAGGTCCGCGAGGCGGCAAACCAAGTTCAAAGCTGAAAGAAGGTACGATTATGACGAATCTGCTGAATCTCGAAGGCATTTTCTTCTATGCCGTGATCTGCCTGTATTTTGCAGCAACCGTTTTTTATTTCCTGTTCGTCACCGTCAAGAAGGAAGCTCTGGGAAAGGCCGCCGCCGCAATTCAGATTCTCGGCCTTGTGCTGCACACGGCGGCGCTCATTCTGCGCGGGATCGGCGCAGGGCGGCTTCCGCTGACCAACCAGTATGAATTCGCCACCAGCTTCGCGTGGGGGCTTTGTCTGGTAAGTCTTGTGTTCATCTGGAGATTCAAATTTCCGGTCATCGGCACCTTCGCCGCCCCGATCATTCTGCTGCTGATCGGCTATGCCGCCATGCAGAGCCGGGAGGTCAAGGCTTTGATGCCCGCTCTGCGTTCGAGCTGGCTGGGCTTTCACGTCTCGACTGCCATCATCGCCTACGGCTCGTTCGGCGTCAGCGCGGTTCTGGGGCTGATCTTCCTGCTCCGGGAGCGGATGAAGAATCAGGGCTTCTGGGACAAGCACATTCCAGCAAGAGAAAAGCTGGATCTGATCTCCTACCGAAGCGTCTGTCTCGGTCTGCTGTTTTTGACCTTCACGATCATCACCGGGGCGATCTGGGCGGAACAGGCCTGGGGCTCCTACTGGTCGTGGGACCCGAAGGAGACCTGGTCGCTTGTGACGTGGCTGATCTATGCCACTTATCTGCATCTGCGGATTCGCCGGGGCTGGAAGGGCCGGACCGCCGCCATCTTCGCCGTGGTCGGTTTTGTCTGCGTTCTGTTCACCTACGTGGGAGTCAACACCCTTCTGCCGGGGCTTCACAGCTATGCGTAAATCAAGCTTTCGAATTCAGGAGGAACCTACATGCAAACACCGTCCCAACCGCAAAAGCCAAAGGGCTCCGAATTCCTCCGCACGATGAGATCGCGCTGGAAGGAGGGCACCTTTCAGGAAATCTTTGACGACTGGAAGTGGATCTTCACCTACTCCAAACGCTACAAGGGCGCCATTGTCTTTTACGTGCTGCTCGGCATTCTCAGCACGACGCTCGGTCTGGTCGGCGCGGTGGCGAGCAAGTACGCCATCGACATTGTGACCGGCTATCAAACCTCCAAGCTCTGGCTGCTGATTACGGTCTCCGTGAGCAGCACGATCCTCGGTCTGGTGCTGAACAGTCTGCTCGGGCGGATTCTTCTGAAGCTGAGCATCCGCATCAACAACGATGTGCAGCGCGATATCTTCGACAAAATCATCGACGCCAACTGGTCCTCCCTGAACCAGTTTGAGAGCGGCGACATTCTCAACCGCTTTTCCAATGACGTCGGAACGGTCGCAAACAACGCCGTAAGCTGGCTTCCCACCATCATCGTCTCCATTTATCGCTTTGTGGCCACCTTCTTTGTAATCCTGCATTTCGACTGGATCATGGCAATCTTCGCCTTTGCCACCGCACCGTTCCTGCTTCTGGCCTCCCGCGTGGTGCTGCGACGGCAGCGTGAGCACGGCAAGCTGGTTCGCAAGATGGCAAGCGACGTGATGAGCTTTGAGCTGGAAACCTTTTACAACATGGACACCATCAAGTCCTTCGGCATTACCGACCAGTACAGCGACCGCCTGTGCGACTGGCAGGAAAAATTCAAGAAGGTCAATCTGGACTACAATCTCTTTACGATCAAGACCAACGTCTTTCTGACACTGGCAGGCTCCGCCGTTTCGATGGGCGCGTTCGGCTACTGCCTGTACAAGCTCTGGACACACGCCATCACCTACGGCACGATGACGCTCTTCCTCCAGCAGACCTCCGCCCTGTCCACCGCCTTTCAAAAGCTGATCGGCATCATTCCCAATTTCCTGAGCGCCTCCATCTCCGCCCACCGTGTCCGTGAGCTGGTGGAGCTGCCCAAGGAGGTCCATATTCTGGAGAGCCGCACGCTGCACGAAAAGGCGGCGCAAGGCTTCACCGTGGAGCTGCGGGATCTGGACTTTGCCTATGTGGAAAACCGGACCGTGCTGCATGATTCCCGGCTGATTGCCAGCCCGGGCGAAATCGTTGCGCTGATTGGCGCGTCCGGCGAGGGCAAGACCACCCTGATCCGCCTGATTCTCGCGCTGGTCTATCCGGGCAATGGCGAAGCGCTGATCCGGGCCGCAGACGGCTCCGAGTTCCCCCTCAACGCCGACACCCGCACGCTGTTCTCCTACGTCCCGCAGGGCAATACGATTCTCTCCGGAACGATTGCGGACAACCTGCGCATGGGCAAGGCCGACGCGACAGAGGAGGAAATGATTTCAGCGCTGGACGAGGCCTGCGCCTGGGAGTTTGTGGAGAGGCTGCCCGACGGTCTGAACACCAAGCTGGGCCGACGCGGCAAGGGACTCTCCGAAGGGCAGGCCCAGCGCATTGCCATTGCCCGCGCCGTCCTTCGGGACGCGCCGATTCTGCTGCTGGACGAGGCCACCTCCGCGCTCGACGTGGGAACCGAACGCCGCGTTCTGCGCCGGATCATGGAGCGCAATCCCACTCGCACCTGCATCGTCACCACCCACCGTCCCACTGTTCTGAATCTTTGTCAGCGTGTCTATCGGGTCATGGGACAGGCTGTGACCGAGCTGGACGAGGAGACCTCGGCCAGAATGGCAATGGACTTCTGATTGCACAAAAATGAAATCAACTTCAAAACGGAGGCTGCTATGAGCATTGTAAAGGATCTGACGCTGGCCGAATCCGGCCGGATGAAAATTGCGTGGGTGCAGGACTTCATGCCCGCCCTCCGCGCGATTCGCGCACGCATGGAGCGTGAAAAGCCCTTTGCCGGCATGAAAATCACCATGTCGATCCACATGGAGGCCAAGACAGCCTACCTCGCCACCTGTCTGCAGGCAGCCGGCGCGGAGGTCCACGCCACGGGCTGCAATCCCCTGTCCACGCAGGACGACGTGGCGGCCGGTCTGGCCTCGCTGGGCGTGGAGACCTACGCCGTGCATGGCGTGAGCGACGAGGAATACAAGCAGCTTCTCGTCGCCGCCCTCTCCTGTCACCCGGATCTCATGATTGACGACGGGGGGGACCTTGTGGAGCTTCTGACCGGGCCCTGCGCCCATCTGGCCGACCGCCTGATCGGCGGCGCGGAGGAGACGACCACCGGCATTCACCGACTTAAGGCCAGAGCGAAGGCGGGGAAGCTCCCCTTCCCGATGATGAACGTCAACGACGCCAAGTGCAAGCACTACTATGACAACAAGTACGGCACAGGTCAGTCTGTCTGGGACGCAATCATGCACACCACCAACCTGCTGGTCGCCGGCAAGACCGTCGTGGTCGCGGGCTACGGCTACTGCGGACGCGGAGTTGCCATGCGGGCCAAGGGCATGGGCGCGAACGTCATCGTGACCGAGATCGACCCGATCAAGGCCCTCGAGGCCAGTATGGAGGGAATGCGCGTCATGCCGATGGATCAGGCCGCCCCGCTGGGCGATTTGTTCGTGACCACCACCGGCTGCCGGGACGTGATCGTGAAGCGGCATTTCGAGGTAATGAAGCACAACGCCTTCCTCTCCAACGCGGGCCACTTCAACGTGGAGGTCAACGGGGAGGAACTGGCGCGGATGGCGGTTCGCAGCTTCCCACGCCGGAATGAGATCGTGGGCTATGAGCTGAGCGACGGGCGGGTGCTGAATCTGCTGGCGGAGGGGCGGCTGGTCAACCTCGCCTCCGGCAACGGCCACCCGGCAGAGATTATGGATATGAGCTTTTCGATTCAGGCGCTGGCGCTGGAGTACATGAAGGCGCACGGGCGCGAGCTTGCCAACGACGTGTATGAAATTCCCCAGTCCATCGACGACACGGTTTCCGCGCTGAAGCTCCACGGCATCGGCATGGAGATCGACAAGCTGACCCCCGAACAGGAGGCCTACCTGTCCGGCTGGGAGGTATAACCAACCGTCTGAGGTCCACAAAATCACAAAACGAAACATGAATCATTGGAGGGTCCTTTATGACCATTCTTGTAACCGGCGGCGCCGGGTATATCGGCTCCCACACCTGCGTGGAGCTGCTGCAAAAGGGCTGTGAGGTTGTCATCGCGGACAACTTCTCGAATTCCAGCCGGGACGTTCCGGCGCGCATCGCCCGCATTGCCGGAAAACAGCCCCAGGTCTGCGAGCTGGACGTGGCGGACTGTCAAGCGCTGGAGCAGATCTTTGCAGCGCAGCACATCGACGCCGTGATCCACTTTGCCGGGCTCAAGGCCGTGGGCGAGAGCTGCCAGATCCCGCTGCGCTATTACCGCAACAACCTCGACACCACCCTGACCCTGCTGGAGACCATGGAGCGACACGGCTGCGCGAAGCTTGTCTTCTCCTCCTCCGCCACGGTCTACGGCCCCAAGAACGAGATTCCCTACGTCGAAGGGATGGACACCTCCGCCACAAGCCCCTACGGCTGGACGAAGGTGATGATTGAGCAGATCCTGCGCGACTACTGCGCCGTCAACCCCGACTTTTCCGCCGTGCTGCTGCGCTATTTCAACCCCATCGGCGCACACGAATCCGGTCTGCTGGGCGATGATCCCAACGGCATTCCCAATAACCTCATGCCCTATATCGTCCGGGTGGCAGCTGGGAGGCTCCCGAATCTGACCGTTTTCGGCGGCGACTACCCCACTCGCGACGGCACCTGCCTGCGGGATTACCTGCATGTGGTCGATCTGGCGAAGGGCCACCTCTGCGCGCTGGACTATGCACAGACGCACACCGGCGCGGAGGCCTTCAATCTCGGCACGGGCGACTCCGTTTCCGTGCTGGAGCTGGTACGTTCCTTCCAGCGAGTCAACGGGGTTTCTGTTCCCTACGTCATCGGCGGACGGCGTGACGGCGATCTGGCAGAGTTCTACGCGAACCCCGCCAGAGCCCGCGACGAGCTGCACTGGACGGCGGAGAAGTCTGTGGACGACATGTGCCGGGACGCCTGGCACTTCATCCAGACCCGCCTTTCCGAAGCCTGATGGAGCGCGGGCAGGTCTGCCTGCGACGGGGCGAGGAGCGGGAGCTTCGGGCCGGAAAGCCGTGGATCTACGACAACGAGATCGACTGGGTGGACGACCGCTGCAAGGACGGCGACGTGGTGGAAGTCCTTGACAGCCGCATGAGCTTCCTCGCGTGGGGCTTCTTCAACGCCCGTTCCAAGATTGTCGTCCGCATTTTGAGTCGGGATCGGAAGGAAGTCATTGACGAAGCATTCTTTCGCTGGCGTCTGCAGGCCGCGTGGGATTACCGCCGCACGCTGGGCTTTTCCAATTCCTGCCGCGTGGTCTTCGGGGAATCCGACGGTCTGCCGGGGCTGACCGTGGACAAGTTCGGCGCGTATCTTTCGGTGCAGATTCTGAGCCTCGGCATGGATCGGATCAAGGACGTGCTGGTATCGGCGCTGGCGGAGATTTTTGCGCCGAAGGGCATCTATGAGCGCGACGACGTGCCCGTGCGGGAGAAGGAGGGGCTTGCCCAGACCACCGGCGTTCTCTATGGCGAGGTTCCCGATCTGACGGAGATCGTGGAGCATGAAGCGCGGATGCTGGTGGACGTTCCCAGCGGACAGAAAACCGGGCATTTCCTCGATCAACAGGAGAACCGGGGTCGGATTCGGCCCTACTGTCCGGGACGGACGGTGCTGGATCTCTGCTCGCACACCGGGGGCTTTGCCATCCACGCCGCGCTCTACGGCGCAGCCTCCGTGGAGGCCGTAGACGTGTCCGAGTCGGCGCTGGACATGCTCCGCCGCAACGCCGCCCTGAACGGCGTGGAGACGCGGATCACCACCGTTGCCGCCAACGTCTTTGACCTGATGAAAGCCTATGACGAATCCGGCCGACGGTTCGACACCGTGATCTGTGACCCGCCCGCCTTTGCCAAGAGCAAAAAGGCGCTGGAGGCGGCCTACCGGGGCTACAAGGAGCTGAACCTGCGCTGTATGCGCGTCACCGCGCCGGGGGGCTACCTTGTGACCTGCTCCTGCTCCCAATTTATGACGCCGGAGCTGTTCCTGCAGATGCTCCGCGAGGCCGCCGGGGATTCCGGTCGTACGGTGCGTCTGATCGAAACCCTGATGCAGTCCCGGGATCATCCCGCCGCGCTGAACGCGGAGCACAGCCTGTATTTGAAGGGCTATATTTTGCAGATCGTGTAGATTCGCAGCCCTGCGCGGCAGATTTGCCGCGCAGGGCTGCCGTCGTCCTAAGGAGCCAGTCATAGCGCCGCGACAGCGGGAATAGGCTGTTGCGGTGATGGATGTGAAAAAACAACGATGGAGCCTCTGGCTCTTTGCCGCCGTCCTCCTTCTGCGGCTGCTGGCCCCGGCGGAGACGGAGGCGCTGCGGGATCTGCTTCTGGGATCGGCGGGACGGCAGGCAGTGGAAGCGGCCTGCTTCTCCCTTTGGGACGCTGCGGACGCAGACGTCGTGGCAGTCTTTGGGAAGGCGCAGCCATGAGCAAGGGCTTTCGCGTCACGACCACAGGCGGTTTTTGGGCTGCGCTGGCCTGCTTCTGGCTACTGGACGAGTGGGACCTGCTGCCGCCCTTTTTGCTGGCCTCGGCCCTCCACGAGGCAGCGCACCTCGGTGTTCTGTCCCTGCTGCATGTTCCAGTGTCGGCGCTGGAACTGCGTGCGGGGGGAGCGGTCATCCGGGCACAGCTCCGCTCGGAGATGCGGGAGGCTTGGGCCATTGCCGCCGGGCCGGGCGTCAATCTCCTGCTGGCGGCGCTCTTTTTCAGGGCGTGGCCGCTGTTCAGTCTCTGCAATCTGACCCTCGGCTTCTGCAACCTTTTGCCGCTTTCGATGCTCGACGGGGGGAAGCTCTGCGCCCTGCTCCTCCCCTGCTGGCTGGGAAGCACGGGAGAAACCGTCTGTCAAATCCTGCACTGGCTGACGCTTTTCTCGCTTGTAATCTGCGGCGTCTGGGCCACCTGCGTCCTGCACTACGGACTGCTGCCCGTGCTTCTGGCGGGAATATTTCTCTGGAAGCTGCCAAACCCTCTTGCGAAACCGGGCGAAGGCTGGTAAAATAGCAGGAGAGTTTCCAATGGAACACGGACGGGAGAACGCTATGAACGAACAAATTGACCAATTGCTCCAACGCATTCTGCCCACGGTGCAAAAGCCGGCCCGCTACGTGGGCGGAGAATACAACCAGACCGTGAAGAATCTGCGCGAGGTCGATACCCGCGTGGCCTTTTGCTTCCCGGACACCTATGAGATCGGCATGTCCAATCTGGGCATCCGCATCCTCTACGGCATTGTCAACCAGATGGAAGGCGTCTGGTGTGAGCGCGTCTTTACCCCGTGGGGCGATATGGAGGACGCCATGCGCACCGCCGGTCTGCCCCTGTATGCCCTCGAAAGCCACGACCCCGTGGTGGACTTCGATATGATCGCCTTTTCCGTGGGCTATGAGATGAGCTACACCAATATTCTGACCATGCTCGATCTGGCAGGAATCCCCCTGCACGCAGCGGAGCGCAGCGGTTTACAGCACGTCGTCTTTGCAGGCGGCGCCTGCACCTACAACCCGGAGCCGCTGGCAGACTTTGTGGACTTCTTCTCCCTCGGGGAGGGGGAAGAGAGCACGGTGGAGATTGTCAACTGCTACCGCGAGGCCAAGCGGAAGGGCCTCTCCAAGCAGGATTTTCTCTGGGAGGTTGGAAAGATTCCCGGCGTCTACGTGCCCTCCCACTATGAACACCGCTACAAGCCGGACGGGACGCTGGAGGCCATTGTGCCCCTGCCCGGCGCGCCGAAGACCGTGACGAAACGGATCGTGCAGAATCTGGACGCGGCCTGGTATCCCACGGAGCCGATCGTCCCGATGACCGAAATCGTCCATGACCGGATGAATCTGGAGGTCATGCGCGGCTGTATCCGGGGCTGCCGCTTCTGTCAGGCAGGCTATACCTACCGCCCCGTCCGGCCACGGACGCCGGAAACCCTCTATGAACAGGCGGTTCACGCGCTGGAATTTTCCGGCGACAGCGAGATCACCCTCTCCAGCCTCTCGACCTCGGACTACAAGTACCTCGAACCGCTGACCGACCGGCTGACAGAGTACTGCGTCGCGCGGAAGATCAACATGTCCGTTCCCTCGCTGCGGGCGGACAATTTCTCCCGCGATTTGATGCTCAAGCTCCAAAAGGTGCGCAAGAGCGGTCTGACCTTCGCCGCCGAGGCCGGAACGCAGCGTCTGCGCGACGCCATCAACAAGAACGTCACCGAGGAAGACATCCTGACAACCTGCCAAATCGCCTTTGCGGGCGGCTGGAACAACGTAAAGCTCTACTTCATGCTGGGCCTGCCGACGGAGACCGACGAGGAAGTGCTGGGCATTGCCGAGCTGGTCTACAAAATCTACAACACCTGGAAGGACTATGCCTCGAACAAGAAACGGGGCGTGCGCATCCACGTCGCCGTGGCTTTCTTCGTCCCGAAGCCGTTCACGGGCTTCCAGTGGGAGGCCCAGACGACCCCGGAGGAGTATCTGCGGCGCTGCAAGCTGCTCAAGGAGCATCTGAACAACAAGAGCGTGGAGTTTAACTACCACGAGGCCCAGCTTTCCGAGCTGGAGGCCATGCTGGCGCGGGGCGACCGGCGGCTCGGGGCGGTCATCGAGGCCGCGTGGCGGCGCGGGGCCAAGCTCGACGGCTGGATGGAATACTTTGACTATGACAAGTGGATCGCGGCATTGCAGGACTGCGGAGTAGATCGGCATTTCTATACCACGCGGGGCTTCGGACTCGACGAGGTGCTGCCGTGGGACACGATCGACCCCGGCGTGCGCAAGAGCTTCCTCCTGCGGGAGCGGGAGCGGGCTTACCGCTCGGAGATCACCCCGGACTGCCGGCACGGCTGCGCAGGCTGCGGGGCCAACTGTCTGCTGGAGGGAGGCGTCTGCGATGGGTAGATTGCGGTTTACAAAGGAGGGCGTCGCGGTCTGGTCCTCCCATCTGGATCTGATGCGCGCCCTGATGCGCTGCTTCCGCCGCGCGGGAATCGACCTCAAGCACAGTCAGGGCTTCACGCCGCATCCCGAGCTGTCGATTCTGATGCCCCTGTCCGTGGGCGTGGAGAGCCAGTGCGAGCTGGCGGAATTCACGCTGGCGGAGGGCTGCCCCGTCCCCATTAAGGAGGTAGCGGCCCGCATGGCCCCGGTGCTTCCCGCCGGACTGCGGGCGCTGGAGAGCTACGAGGGCGGGAAGAAGGCCGGCAAGCTCGCATGGCTGCGGGCGCGTCTGACGCTCACCTACGACGGCGGCGTTCCCGCGGATGCGGAGGCCGCGCTGACGGCCCTCTTTGCCCGTCCGTCGCTGGTCGTGGAGAAGTTTGGCAAGAAGGGTCCGACCGAGATGGACATCGCCCCGATGCTTCGGGACTTGTCTGTTTTGCAGACGCCAGAGAACGCGGGAGACGGATTTCTCGCTTCGCTCGAAAGGACGAAGGAGGAACGCGCCTCCACGCTGAGCGTCGAGGCGGTGGTTGCCGCGCAGAATCCGACGCTGAATCCCCTGCTGCTGGCGACAGCCATTGAAACCCACCTGCCCACGTACAAGCCGGATCTCGTCCGCTGCCGCAGGCTGGAGATCTATGACGCCGACGGCGCCGTGTTTCGATAAGCCAAAAACCGCCCCCTGCGTGACGTTTGCGTTCACGCAGGGGGCGGTTTTCCGTCCACTTACTTGTGGAACAGGTTATTGCTCTGATACTTCGGCGTGCAGGTGACCCGCATTCCGAGACGCTTGTAGGTGGCGGCGTCCTGCTCGCTGAGAATCACGGTGGAATGCACCTCGCAGTCGCGCAGGCGCGGCAGCTTCTTCATCGCCTTGGCCGCAAACTCGTCGGTGGAGGCGGAAATGGCAAGGGCAATCAAAACCTCGTCGGAGTGCAGGCGGGGGTTTCTGCCGCCGAGGTACTTGGTCTTAAGACTCTGAATCGGCTCGATGGCGCTGCGGGCGATCAGATGTCGGTGCTGCTCGATGTGGGCCAATGACTTGACCGCATTCAAAAGCGCCGCTGCCGCCGGACCCATCAGCTCCGAGGTGCCGCCGACCACCAACTCGCCGTTTGGCAGATGGATGCAGACCACCGGCTCGCCGGTCTGCTCCTCGGCCTGCGTTGCGCGGGCAACCACAGGACGAATGGCCGGCGTCACGCCGGCCTGCTTCATCAGAAGCTCCAGCTTGAACACCGTCTCGTCGCTGCCCGTACCCTTGCGCTGGTCGCACAGGGCGGCATAGTAGCGCCGTACGATCTCCTGCCGGGAAGCCTCGCAGACCACGTCGTCCTCCACGATGCAGTTGCCGACCATGTTCACACCCATGTCCGTAGGGGACTTGTAGGGGCACTTTCCCATGATCTTCTCGAAAATAGCCTGTAAAACCGGGAAAACCTCCACGTCGCGGTTATAGTTGACTGTGGTTTCCCCGTAGGCCGCCAGATGGAAGGGATCGATCATATTCACGTCGTTGAGATCGGCAGTGGCCGCCTCATAGGCCAAATTCACCGGATGCTTCAGCGGCAGGTTCCAGATCGGGAAGGTCTCAAATTTGGCATAGCCCGCAGTCTCGCTCCGCTCGTAGTGGTGGTAGAGCTGACTCAGGCAGGTTGCCATTTTTCCCGAGCCGGGGCCGGGGGCCGTGACGACCACAAGGGGGTGACTGGTCTCGATAAAATCGTTCTTCCCATAGCCCTCGGCGGAGACAATCCGGGCAATATTGTGCGGATAGCCCTCGATGGGATAGTGGGTATAGACCTTGATCCCCAGATGCTCCAACCGACGGCGGAACACGTCCGCCGCGCACTGCCCGGCGTACTGCGTAATGACCACGCCGCCCACAAAGAGGCCCTCGGCGCGGAAGGCGTCGATCAGGCGGAGCACGTCCTCATCATAAGTAATGCCGAGGTCGCCGCGAACCTTGTTCTGCTCGATGGCTGCGGCGTTGATGGGAATGACGACTTCCGCAGAGTCCCTCAGCTCAAGAAGCATTCGGATCTTGCTGTCCGGGGCAAAACCGGGCAGCACACGGGACGCATGGTAGTCGTCAAACAGTTTGCCGCCAAACTCCAGATAAAGCTTGCCGCCAAACTGGTCAATCCGCTCTCGGATGCGAGCGGATTGCATCTCTAAATACATCTGATTGTCAAACCCGATCATGTTCCGCATGGGCCTTCCCTCCTTTATCACACTCTTACATTGTAGCACAATTTCAAAGCGGAGGCAAGGAAAAATTGTTCGTTGGCCGGCGACAAAATAACCTGAGAAATCCGCGGCAAACCTCTTTACAAATTCTCTGATTTCATGTAGAATAAAAAGACTATCGTATGATTGCAGTTCTGTTGCCATCTGGCGGCAGCCGCCTGTTTTGGGAGAGAAAGAGAGTTTCGTCATGCCCTACAAGTTTTTACACTTTCACGCACCGCATCACCATCACCGGGATTCCACGCTGCTGACAGAGGGCGCTCCCCGCAAGGTGATTACAGCCTTCGCCTTCCCGATTTTTTTGAGCCAGCTTTTTCAGCAGCTCTACAACACGGCCGACGCATGGATCGTCAGCAAATATCTGGGAGACGAGGCTTTCTCCGCCGTCACCTCCTCGGGCAGTCTGGTCTTTTTGATGATCAGCTTCTTCGTCGGCGCCTCTATGGGCGCGGGCGTGGTCATCAGCCGGTACTTCGGCGCGGGAAACCATGCGCGCATGTCGCAGGCCACGCACACTGCCGTTCTGGTCAGTCTGATCTGCGGACTGACGTTGACGCTGATGGGCTCGCTGCTGGCCTCCTACATTCCCGGCTGGATGCGGCTCGACCCAGTGGTACAGCCCTACGCCATTCCCTATCTGCGCTACTATTTTCTCGGCTCTCTCGCCCTTGTGATGTACAACACCTTCAAGGGCATTATGAACGCGGTGGGCGACAGCCGACGGCCGCTGTACTTTTTGATTGTCTCGTCCGTCACCAACGTCTTTTTGGACTGGCTGTTTCTCGGCCCGATGGGGCTGGACATCCGCTGGGCGGCCATTGCCACCACGATTTCCCAGTCCATCTCCGCTCTGCTCTGTCTGCGGCAGCTCTCTAAGCGCGGTACGGTCTATGCCCTGAGCTGGTCCAAACTGCGGATGGATCGCTGGTCCCTGCGGGAGATCCTTCGCTACGGTCTGCCAACCGGCGTACAGAATTCCGTGATCGGCTTGGCCAACGTGATGGTGCAGTCCAACATCAATACCTTTGACAAGGTCGGAACCGCCGCCTGCGGTGCTTACTCCAAGATCGAGGGCTTCGCCTTCCTTCCCATCACCTCCTTCTCGATGGCGCTGACCACCTACATTGGGCAGAATCTCGGGGCAAAGGCCTATGACCGGGCCAGACAGGGCGCGCGCTTCGGCATCTGGTCGGCCATGCTGATGGCCGAGCTGATCGGCGTGGTCGTCTTCGTCTTCGCCAAGCCGCTGATCTCCATTTTCGTCAAGGACCCGGAATCCATCGCCATTGGCGTTCGGCAGGCGCACATTGAGGCCCTGTTCTACTGTCTTTTGTCCTTCTCGCACTGCATCGCCGGCATCTGCCGCGGCGCGGGCAAGGCCTTTGTGCCGATGTTTATTATGCTGGCAATCTGGTGTGTGCTTCGTATCACCTACATCACAATCGCCATGCACATTGACCACAACATCATCTGGCTCTTCTGGGCCTATCCGCTGACCTGGTTCATCAGCTCGGTAATCTATCTGATCTATTATCTGCGCTCCGACTGGATTCACGGCTTCGAGCATTCCAAGCAGCTTGCATAGCCGCAAACACACCATCGCTTTGGAGAGGAGGCCGCTGCCTTGAAACCCGGTTTTCTGCATGGGAAGTCCAAAAACCGTACAACCTCCTCGTTTCAGGTCATTCTGGTGGGCTTCTTGATCTTGATTCTTCTGGGCGCACTGATCCTGATGCTGCCCGCCTGCAGCCGGGACCGAACCGTGACGCCATTCGGGGATACGCTCTTTACGGCGGTCTCCGCCTCCTGCGTCACGGGACTGGTCGTCCGCGACACGGCAACGCACTGGTCGCTGCTGGGGCAGATCGTGATCCTTCTGCTGATCCAGATCGGCGGCTTGGGTGTTATCACGGTTGCCGTGACCTTCTTCCGCCTCTCGGGACGTCGGATCAGTCTCGCCCAGCGAAACATGATGCAGCAGTCCATCTCCGCGCCGCAGGTGGGTGGAATCGTCCGGCGGACGGGCTTTTTGATTCGAGGCTCGTTTTGCATTGAGCTTGGCGGGGCCGCCTTGCTGTTGCCGGTCTTTGCGCGGGATTTCGGCTTCTGGAAGGGACTCTGGTACAGTCTGTTCCACAGCGTTTCCGCCTTCTGCAACGCGGGCTTCGACCTCATGGGCGTGCGGGAGAAATACGCCTCGCTGACCGGCTATGCCGCTGATCCTTGGGTCAACGCCGTCATCATGCTTCTGATTATCGTCGGCGGAATCGGCTTCCTCGTCTGGGAGGATCTGCGCACAAACGGACTTCGCGTACGTCGCTATCGGCTCCAGACCAAGCTGGTGCTGGTCACCTCAGCGACGTTGATTCTGATTCCCGCCGTGCTCAATTTTCTGCTCGAATACCGGACGCTTCCGCTCAGAGAGCGGGTGCTGTTCTCCCTGTTTCAGTCCGTAACGACCCGCACGGCGGGCTTCAACACCACCGACCTCACCCAAATGTCCCAGCCGGGCATTCTGCAAATGATCGTACTGATGCTCATCGGCGGTTCCCCCGGCTCCACGGCGGGCGGCATGAAGACCACGACGGTCGCCGTTCTCTTTTTGGCGGGTTCCACCGTCTTCCGCCGCCGGGACGACGTGGAGTGCTTCCGACGCCGGATCGGGCAGGACGTGATCCGTAACGCCGGTACCATTTTCTTTCTGTATCTGATGCTGTTTTCCACCGGGTCTGCGGTGCTCTGTCGGGTGGAGGGGCTGCCTCTGCTGACCTGTATGTTTGAAACCGGCTCCGCCGTAGGCACCGTGGGTCTGACCCTTGGAATCACGCCCGGCCTGCACCAGACCTCGCGCATCATCCTGATGCTCCTGATGTTCCTCGGGCGCGTGGGCGCCCTGACGCTGGTTTATGCTCTGCTTCCCGGCGGAAAGAATCCTCCCGGCCGCAAGCCGCTGGAGACCGTCACAGTGGGATAATCCCATACTGCTTTTTGGCGCACGCTGTGCGCCGCTACCGGAGGAAATGAGATGAAATCTGTTCTGATTCTGGGCGCCGGAAATTTCGGCTCCATGCTTGCCCGACAGATGAATGCGCAGGGATACGAAATTATGATCGTAGACGTGCGGGAAAACCTGATTAACGCAGTCATGCCCTTTGTCACCGACGCGCAGATCGGTGACTGCACCAACCCCAGCTTTCTGCGCACGCTGGGCGTGGACAACTACGACCTGTGCGTCGTTACGATCAGCGAGAATTTCCAGACCTCGCTGGAAACGACCTCTCTGCTGAAGGATCTCGGCGCGAAGCAGGTCATCTCCCGCGCAAAAAACGAGATTCAGGAGAAATTCCTGCTCCGCAACGGGGCGGACGAGGTGGTCTATCCGGGGAAGCAGGTTGCCCTGCGGCTGGCGACGAAATACTCTTCGGAAAGAATCCTGGACTTTCTTCAGTTTGACGGTGGTTACGCGATCTATGAGATTGTCGTTCCGCCGGAGTGGTTTGGCAAGACGCTGCCTCTGCTCGATATCCGCAGAAGGTTCGGCGTCAACGTCATTTCCCTGCGCCGGGCCGGGCAGGTCAGAATTCCCGGACCGGACGATTCCTTCCGAGACGGCGACGTTGTGTTCGCCGTGGGGGATCGGAAGTCCATTCAGAAGTGCTTCCATATCCGCTGAACCGCGTCCCGGACGGATTCACGCAACATTTCACATCGCAAGGAGTGTTTTAACGCAATGAGAATCATTCTTGTGGGCTGCGGGAAAATCGGTGTCGCTCTGCTGAGCGCGCTGGTTGCCGAAGGCCACGATTTGGTCGCAATGGACAATCGACAGGAGGTGCTTGACGATCTCACGAATCAATTTGACGTCATGTGCGTCAACGGAAACGGCGCCGACTGCGAGGCTTTGCAGGACGCCGGGGTAGAGAGATCTGACCTTGTCATCGCTGTGACCGGCTCGGACGAGCTGAATATGCTCATGTGCTATCTGTCAAAACGGATGGGCGCAGCCCACACGATTGCCCGCATCCGCAACCCCCAGTATCACGACAAATCCCTGAGCTTTCTGCGTCAGCAATTGGACCTCTCCATGTCCATCAATCCGGAGCTCTTGACCGCACAGGAGCTGCTCCATATTCTGAAGCTCCCCGCCGCATCCAAAATCGAAACCTTTTCCCGGCGCAACTTTGAGATGATCGAGCTACGGCTCAAGGCGGATTCCCCGCTGGTCGGGCAGAAGCTGATGAATCTGCGTGACCGCTTCAAGGCCAAGTTCCTGATCTGCGTGGTGCAGCGCGACTCCGAGGTTGTGATTCCGCGCGGCGATTTCATATTGCAGGGCGGGGACCGCATCGGTCTGACTGCCGACCGCACGGAGCTGTGGAAGCTTTTGAAGGCCACCGGCCTTGCCAAGCGGCAGGCGAAAAACGTCATGCTCATCGGTGGCAGCCGGATTGCCTTCTACCTTTCAAAGATGCTGCTCTCGTCCGGCTCCAACGTCATTCTCATTGAATCCGATCGGGCCATTTGCCACCGGTTTACCGACGCAATGCCGGGCGTTTCCGCCTTCTGCGGCGACGGGACGCATCAGGAGCTTCTGCAAGAGTCCGGCCTGTCCGATCAGGATGCGTTCGTCTCTCTGACCGGGATGGATGAGGAGAATCTGCTGCTGGCCTACCACGCCAGACTCCAACACGTCAGTCAGGTCATTGCCAAGATCAACCGCGACGAAATGGTGCGCATGGCGGAACAAATGGGACTGGAAAGCGTCGTATCTCCGAAGGACGTGGTGGTAAATGTGGTGTTGCGCTATGCCCGCGCGCTGGAGTCCTCCAAGGGCTCGTCCATCGAAAACCTCTACCAGCTCATGGACGGAAAAGCCGAAGCGCTGGAATTCATCGTCTGCAGCGCGGCGGACTTCACCCACGTCCCGCTCAAGGATCTTCGTTTGAAGAAGAACATCCTGATTGCCGGGATTCTCCGGGATCGCAAGGCCATCATTCCAAGCGGCAGCGACGTGATCCTCCCCGGCGACCGGGTGGTGGTCATCGCAGGGCACCGCCGTCTCAACGCCCTGTCGGACATTTTGTTGTAGGAGGCCTCCATGAATCGGAAAATGGTCTTCTATACGATTGGCCGCATTCTGCTGCTGGAGGGCGCAGTGCTTGCCCTTCCGCTTGCGGTGTCGGTCTACTACTGGGATGGGGGGCAGCTCCCCCTGCTGCTGACGATTGCCCTCTCGCTGGGGCTTGGCTTGCTCTTCATCAAGGTATTCCGCCCGGACAGTCAGGTAATCTATGCCCGCGAGGGCTTTCTCATCACTGCGTTGGCGTGGGTCATCGTCTCCGCGTTGGGCGCGCTGCCCTTCGTGCTCAGCGGTGAGATTCCGTGCTTTGTGGACGCATTCTTTGAAACCGTCTCGGGCTTCACCACCACAGGCGCCTCCATTCTCACCGACGTGGAGGTCATGAGCCGCTCGATGCTCTTTTGGCGGAGCTTCACCCACTGGATCGGCGGTATGGGGGTTCTGGTGCTGATGGTTGCAGTCATGCCTAATCTCTCCGGGCGGACCATTCATATCCTGCGCGCGGAAATGCCCGGGCCCACCATGGGCAAGCTCTCGCCCAAGCTCGGAGATACCGCAAAGCTGCTCTATCTGCTCTACATTGCCCTGACCGTTCTGGAGTTTTTGCTTCTGGTCGCAGGCGGAATGCCGCTGTTTGACAGCGCCGTTCACACCTTCGGCACCGCGGGCACCGGCGGGTTCGGAATCAAAGCCGACTCGCTTGCCGGGTACAGTCCCTACCTCCAATGGGTGATTGCGGTGTTTATGATGCTCTTCGGCATCAATTTCAACCTCTTTTTTCTGCTCATCATGCGGCGGTTCCGGGCCGCCTTCCGCAGCGAGGAGCTGTGGACCTACGTGGGGATCGTGCTCGTCGCCACCGGGTTGATCTGCTGGAACATCCGCCCGCTGTTTCCCAGCTTCTCCGAATCCCTGCGGCACGCCTTTTTCCAGGTCACCACGATCTCCTCGACGACCGGCTATTCCACCGCGAACTTCGACACGTGGCCAACCCTGTCCCGGATGCTTCTTGTTCTTTTGATGTTCATCGGCGCGTGCGCCGGCTCCACCGCAGGCGGGCTCAAGGTGTCGCGGCTGGTATTGCTGTTCAAGACCTTTCGGCGGGAGATTCGCCACCTTCTGCATCCCCGCGCCGTGACCTCGGTGCGCTTTGAAGGCAGGCCGGTGGACAGCAGCACGCTGATCAGCGTCAGCACCTATTTTGCAATTTACGTCGGTCTTTTTGTCGCATTCTGGTTTCTGCTTTCTTTTCAGCCCGGCTTTGACGGCGTGTCGAATTTTACTGCCGTCGCAGCCTGCTACAACAACATCGGTCCCGGCCTGAACTTGGTCGGCCCGGCTGCGAGCTACGCCGGATACTCGCCGGTCTGCAAGGTTCTGCTATCCTTTGCCATGCTCTTCGGCCGGTTGGAGATTTATCCCATGCTGATTTCTCTCTCCCCAGGCATCTGGAGAAAAAATTAAAACGCAGAAAGGACGGCTTTCCCATGGCTGACAACTCCAAACAACGCAGACGCTCCAAGCGGCTTTGGGGCATTGCGCTGGTCCTGTCTTTGGTTCTCCTGCTCGGCAGCGTAATCTATTGGGTCCTCTCTCGCCGCCCGTGGGAGCGAAGCCTCAATCCCAGCGAATTCCACACGACCTACCCCTCGATTACCACCGGGCTGGCAACCACAACGCTTCCAGCGGACGCACAGGCCACGTCGCTGCCCGCCACGGAGACGGAAACGGGCACAGAGACGACTCAGCCGCCTCTGGCCGACAATCCGGTGGACTTCGCCGCCCTGACGGAAATCAACCCGGACGTTTACGCATGGATCTACCTTCCGATGGGGCCGGAAAAACCGGATATTGACCTTCCCGTGCTTCAGTCCAGGCCGGAGGATAACGACAACTTCTATCTCCACAAGGACATCCACCGCAATTATCTCTTTGCGGGTTGTATTTACACACAGAAGGCCAACGCCAAGGATTTTTCTGATCGGGTCACCGTCGTTTACGGACATAATATGCTTGACGGGACGATGTTTTCCAATTTGGTCTACTTCCGAGACGCCGACTTCTTCGACAAGCATGAGTTCTTCTACATTTACACGCCGGGCCACCTTCTGACCTATCGAATCGCAGCCGCGATTCAGTTTGACACGCGGCATCTGCTCAACAGCTTCGATTTTTCGGATGACCGCGTGTATCAAAACTGGATTCAAAACTATATTCTGGAGCCGAAGTCCATGATCCGTTCCGTCCGAAAGGACGTCGAGGTGACGACAGAGGACAAGCTGGTGGTGTTGAGCACCTGTCTCGAACACGGCGCCAGCCGCTATCTGATTCAAGGAGTGCTGATTGACGATGCGCCAACAAAATAGAGGTCGATTTGAAGCGCAGACTGCCGACAGGCAACCCCGCCGTTCTGCCCGAAGCGCCGCGATTGCCGTCCTGCTACTTCTCGTGCTTGCCCGAATCGGGACGGAAGCGATCAAGCTGCTGACCTATGCGGACGTTCTTCTGGGCGGCGGACGGATGCTGGTGTATGGCGACGTTCAAAAGGTTGATTTCGGCACCTCCATCGCGCGCGGGGCCCAGTCCATCCCCATTTTGACGGAGGTTCCCGACGGTGCGGCGGCTGAGGAATACATCTTAAGCCTGAACAACGGCACCACCGTCGTGTATCAGGGGCACGTCTATGAGCTCAATCGCAACCTCACGACGGTTCTGCTGCTGGGCATTGACCGCACCGTTCAAAATGAAACGCTTCCGGGCAACGGCGGTCAGTCCGACGTCATCCTGCTGGCGGGGTTGGACACCGTCACCGGCGAGACAAATCTGCTGGAGATTTCCCGGGAGACCAACGCTGAGGTGGACGTCTACTCGATCGGCAACCGCTTCCTCGGCACGCGGTTTGAACAGATCACGCTCGCCTACGCCTATGGCAACGGGCGGGAGACGAGCTGCGAGAACACCGTCCGCGCTGTTTCCCGCCTGCTCTTCGGTCTTCCGATCAGCGCGTATCTGTCCATCGACATGGACGGAATCACGGAGGCGAATGAGATTGTGGGCGGCGTTACCGTGAAATCGCTCACTGATTTTCGTCTTTCGGACGGTACCAAAGTCAAGCAGGGCGATTTGGTGGAGCTTCATGGCTACGGTTTAGATCGCTATATCCGCTCCAGAACCGGCGACATTGACGCCAACGCAAAGCGAATGGAGCGGCAGAAGCAATATCTTCAGGAATTCACGAAGCTGGCTGTCGCACGCACGAAGCAGAAGCTCACCTTCCCCGTGGATCTGTTCTCCGTCCTGTCGCCTTATATCGTGACCAATCTGGACATTCCCGACGTGACCTTCCTCAGCTCCGTCTTTCTCAGTCACGGCGCACAGTTCAACCTTCGCACGGTGCAGGGCTCCTTCGAGAAATACAACGGCAGTACGATCTATTATCTCGACGAAACCGACCTTTTTGAGGCCGTGCTTCAGGTCTTCTACACCCGAGCGGACTGATTCAAAGCTGCCAACAAACGTATCGGCACCCGCGTTTCAAAACCGAAACGCGGGTGCCGATGCGTAATCTGCATTTTACCGGGCCGCCTTCATCCCGCTGCTGCGGAGCTGAAGCTGGAGCCGATCGGCAATCAGGGCAATGAACTCGCTGTTGGTGGGCTTGCCCTTGGTATTGGACACGGTATAGCCGAAGAAGCGCTGGAGCGTGTCCAAATCGCCCCGATCCCACGCCACCTCGATTGCGTGACGGATCGCCCGCTCGACACGGGAGGGCGTCGTGCAGAAGGTCTTAGCGACCTGCGGATAGAGCACCTTCGTAATCGCGTTGATGACCTCCATATCACCAACGGCAATAATGATGGCCTCCCGCAGATATTGGTAGCCCTTAATGTGAGCAGGGACGCCAATCTCGTGGATCACGTTTGTCACCAGCGTCTCGATGTCGGGCGCCTGACTCTGCCGTTTGTTGGCGGCAGCGCGCTCGGCCTCTAAGATTTCCCCTACCCGCAGCGCGACGGTCTGCGCCGAACAGGGCTTGAGCATCAGATAATCCGCCCCAGCCGCAACCGCAGCAGTGGCGACGTAATCCGTCGCAAACGCGGAAAGCAGCAGGATCTTGGGACGCCCCTCCCGGGGCAGCGACTTGAGAACCGTGATTCCGTCCGCCTTGGGCAGCATCAAATCCAGAACCACCACCTCCGGGGCTGCGGCTCGAATCTGCTCTATGGCGGAATTTCCATCGGCAGCCGTCCCCACCACCTGATACCCTCCGTTTTGAAGCGCGCCGGAAAGCTGTGCGCAGAACTCCTCGCTTCCGTCCGCGACCAGGACGGTCGTGCGTTTTTCCATTGTTCGTTTCCTCTCCTTACCTGTGTGGGATTCGCTGCTATCTCTCTGTTCAGCGAATCTAATTTATCACAAAATTCCGAACTTTTCAAGAATAAAAACCCAGGTTTAACCCTGTTTTTTACCCCATTTTTCGACTTTTTGTGAAGAATTCCGTCGGATTCGGTCAGCTTTTGTCGAACCCAGTCGAAAAAAACAGTCGGAAGATGTGCGGTTCCGGCAGAATTCAATATTTTGTGATCCTCTGGTATTGTACCACAATCTCTTGTATTTGCAAAGCTTTTTTTGCAAAAAAACGAAACTTTCTTGCAAACAGCGGTTCGGATTGCTATAATAGGGATATCAAACAAAAAAGAGGCGATTGCAATGAAACGTTTGCTCTGTCTGCTGCTGTCGGTGCTGGTTCTGGTCGGTCTGACCGGCTGCCCCCGCGCCACCCCCACGGAAGCGGAAATCGACATTTCCATTGTCACCAAGGCTCCCACACCCTCCACGCAAAGCCCGCAGACGGAGATTGCTGCGTCTTTCGCTTCCACGGAGGCCGCCACGGACGCCTCTGCCCAGCGCCCGGAGCAGACCACTGCCCCCACAGATGCCGTGACGACCGCCGCAGCGTCGACGGAGCCGGGTCTGACCGTCACGGAGGACGGCGTCTATGACAGCAAGGAGGAAGTCGCCCTCTACATCCACCTCTACGGGCATCTGCCCTCCAACTACATCACCAAGCAGCAGGCCGAAGCGTTGGGCTGGCCCGGCGGCGCGTTGGAGCCCTACGCTGCCGGGAAGTGTATCGGCGGCAACCGCTTTGGCAACTACGAGGGACGGCTGCCGGACGCGAAGAACCGCAAGTGGACGGAGTGCGACGTTGACACCCTTGGCGCGAAGAGCCGGGGCGCAAAACGGATCATTTTTTCCAACGACGGGCTGATCTACTACACCGCCGACCATTATGAGAGCTTTGAGCGGCTCTATCCAAAGGAGGATTGACCATGCGCGCGACAATCAACGGAAAATGGGTCACAGACCGGGAGAGCCTTCACACCCTTCTGCGGACGAAGCTGTGCCTCTCAGAGGACTGCGGCAGAAATCTCGATGCGGTTTATGACGCGCTGACGACCCCCGGCAAGGATCGAATCCTGATCATTAAGAACGAAGCGCTTTTGACGCAGCGCCTCGGGGACTACGCAGAGCGCTTTCTGCGAATGCTGGAAGACGCCGCCGAGAGCGGTCACGTCAAGCTTCTGCGCAAGTAAACAACAGGGAACGGAGTCGGCTCCGTTCCCTGTTGTTTTACGCAGATTGCATTATCTCGCCAGCAGATTGACTGCATCCTCCAGATCTGCGGTGTCAACGCTCTCGGCCTCGCCGGCGTCCATGAAGCCCGCAACCTTGGGATCGATGGGCAGTCGGGCCAGAACCGGCAGGTCGTACTTGGCGGCCATCTCCTCGACGTGACTTCTGCCGAAGACCTCGATCTTTCTGCCGCAGTCGGGGCAGGTCATCCATGCGTAGTTCTCGACAATTCCGAAGATCGGCAGGTGCATCAGATTCGCCATTTCGACCGCCTTGGCGACGATCATGGAAACCAGATCCTGCGGGGTGGTCACAAGGATGATCCCGTCGATGGGAAGGCTCTGGAATACGGTCAGGGGGACGTCGCCGGTACCGGGAGGCATATCGACGAACATATAGTCCACGTTATCCCAGTACACGTCCGTCCAAAACTGCTTGACCGCACCGGCCAGCACGGGGCCGCGCCAGACGACGGGGGCCGTCTCGCTCTCGAGCAGAAGGTTCAGAGACATGACCTGAATGCCCGTGCGGGTGACGGCAGGCGCCAGCAGACCGTCCTCATAGGCGTCCGTGGAGTCCAGCGCAAAGGCCTTGGGGATGGAAGGTCCGGTGATGTCCGCGTCCAGAATGGCGGTGCGGTGGCCGCGCTTCTGCATGGCAACCGCCAGCATGGAGGTGACGGTGGACTTGCCGACGCCGCCCTTGCCGGAGACGACAGCATAGACCTTACGAACCTTGGACTTCGGGTTCAGCTTTGCCAGAAGGCTTTCCTCGGAGCGGGAGGCGCAGTCCTGCCCGCAGGTGGAACAATCGTGTGTGCAATCGCTCATAGTTTTCTACCTCTTTACAGAATTAAAAAATATGCCAGAATCAGGATTCCCAAAAGGATCCGGTAATATCCGAAGATTTCAAAGCCGTGCTTGCGAATGTAGGCCATCAGGAAGCGGATCACCGCCATGGAGACCGCAAAGGCCACCGCCATGCCGACCAGCAGAATCATCAGCTCCTGCCCGGTGAAGTGCAGACCGAATTTGACCAGCTTGAGAAAGCTCAGGCCGAACATGACCGGAACCGCCAGATGGAAGGTAAACGCCGCAGCCGCCGGCCGCGCCACTCCCAGAATCAGCGCGCCGATGATGGTCGCACCGGAACGGGACGTGCCGGGAATAATGGACAGCACCTGAAACAGGCCAATGCCCAGCGCAACCGGATAGGAGATGTCCTCCACATTCCCGACGCGCGGCGCCCGGCTTCGATTCCAGCGCTCCACCACAAGGAAGCCCACGCCATAGACGATCAGCGCCGCCGCGATCACAGCCGGGGTCGAGAGATGGGCGTCTATGTAATCGTCCAGCAGCAGGGCGGCAACCGCCCCCGGAATGCAGGCCACCACGACCTTGCACCAGAGGGAGACTGTCTTCTGCTTCAGCAGCACGCCGCCCTCGGGCCTTCTGGCAAAGGGCCATAGCTGATTCCAGAACAGCACCACCACGGCAAGAATCGCCCCGAGCTGGATGACGACGAAAAACATCTCCTTGAAGGCGTCCGAGGCATCGAGCCGAAGAAATTCATCCACCAACAGCATGTGCCCCGTGGAGCTGACCGGAAGCCACTCCGTAATGCCCTCCACAAGCCCGAGAAACACGACCTTCAACAATTCAAGCAGGGACAAATTCAAACGCACCGACTCCTTTCTGGCGGGGCCGTTCGGATTTGCCCCGTTTGGTTATTGTAACACAGACCCCACCGTTTTACAACCATATTTTCACACAATTGCGCAGAACTCGTTGCGTTTCGGAGGAAAATATGATAGGATAACGGCGAAAAAGCATTTGGAGGAACTGCTATGAAATTTATTTCCTGGAACGTCAACGGCCTGCGCGCCTGCATGGGGAAGGGCTTTGCCGAAGCCTTTGCTGCGCTGGACGCGGACTTTTTCTCCCTGCAGGAGACAAAAATGCAGCCGGGCCAGTTGGAATTGGAGCTGCCCGGCTACCAACAGTTCTGGTATTCCGCCGAGAAAAAGGGCTACTCCGGCACGGCGGTTTTCACCAAGCACCCGCCGCTGTCCGTCGCCTACGGCGTCGGCGTGGAGGAGCTGGACCATGAGGGACGGTTGATT
>CACXHI010000016.1 GCA_902767395.1 Oscillospiraceae bacterium | reverse complement strand
TTGTCACGAGGCTGCTTGAAGCCTCAAAAACCCAGTATTTATGCGGGTTTGCAGCGTTTTGTGGATTATTCCCACTCGATCGTTGCGCTGGGCTTTGGGGTAAGATCCCAGAGGACGCGATTGACGCCGGGGACTTCGGAGGTAATGCGGGCGACGAGCTTCTGCATGAGCTCGAAGGACAGCTCCGCGCATTCGGCGGTGACGGCGTCTACGGTGTTGACCGCACGGATGATGACAGGCCAGTCATAAGTGCGCTTGCCGTCCTTGATGCCGGTGGACTTAAAGTCGGGAACGACGGTAAAGTACTGCCAGACCTTCCCCTCCAGACCGTTGCGGGCGAACTCCTCGCGGAGAATCGCATCGGATTCGCGGACGGCCTCCAGACGGTCGCGGGTAATGGCGCCGATGCAGCGGACGCCCAAACCGGGGCCGGGGAAGGGCTGACGGAACACCATGTTATCCGGCAGGCCGAGGGCCTTGCCGACGACGCGAACCTCGTCCTTATAGAGGAATTTGATCGGCTCTACCAGCTCGAACTGCAAATCCTCGGGCAGGCCGCCGACGTTATGGTGGGCCTTCACACCGTCAGACTCCAGAATATCGGGATAGATGGTTCCTTGCGCCAGGAAGGAGATGCCGTTGAGCTTCCGGGCCTCTTCCTCGAAAACGCGAATAAACTCCGCGCCGATGATATGGCGCTTCTGTTCCGGATCGGAGACACCGGCAAGCTTGTCCAGAAAACGATCCACGGCATCCACATAGACCAGATTGGCCTTCATTTGCCCGCGGAACACCTCGATCACCTGCTCCGGCTCGCCCTTGCGAAGCAAGCCGTGGTTGACATGGACGCAGGTCAGCTGCGTGCCGACTGCTTTGATCAGCAGGGCGGCCACCACGGAGGAATCGACGCCGCCGGAAAGGGCCAGAAGAACCTTTTTGTCACCGATCTGTGCACGGAGGGCTGCGAGCTGCTCGTCAATAAAGGCATTCGCCAGTTCAGGTGTGGTAATGCGCGCCATGGATTCGGGTCTCTTATTCATATTCATATATGCTCCTCCATCTGTTGTCTTTCTGATTGGGATTGCGCCGTCGCTTATTGGTAGCATTCTTCCTTGATGACGCCAATATAGGGCAGATTGCGATAGTAGTCAGCGTAATCCAGCCCGTATCCGACCACGAATTCATCGGGGATCTTGAAGCCGTAGTAGTCCACGCAGAAGCGCTCGGGCTTATCCACTTCCTTGTCCAGCATTGCGACGGTGGTAATGGACTTGGGGTTGCGGGTGGCGAAAAGCTTCACAAGGTATTCCAGCGTCAGGCCGGAGTCAATAATATCCTCGACCAGAACCACATGACGGCCCTCCATGTCGATGCTGGAGTCCTTCACGAGCCGGACGACGCCGGAGGACTTCGTGCCGTTGAAGTAGCTGGAGGCGGAAATGAAGTCCATATCCATCAGGCAATCCATCTCCCGGCACAGGTCCGTGAAGAAAAACGCGGCGCCGCGGAGCACGCAGATCATCAGCGGACGCTCACCCTGAAACTTCTCGGACAAAATCTGACCGATCTCCCGGACGCGGGATGCAATCTGCTCCCGGCTGAACATGACATACTTGATATCTTCCTTTGCACTGCGGATCAGCATAGTCGCTCCTTTCTCGCTCTATACGCGCGGACCCAGATCGGTTTATTCGTTGGTGTAGTTGTCGAAATAGCCCTGAATGTAGATGATGGGGGTGCCCTTGTCGCCGGAGCCGGAGGTCAGGTCACAGAGCGAGCCGATCAGGTCGGTAAGCTGGCGGGGAGTGGTTCCCTGCGCAGCCATGTCGCCCACCAGACTCTCCCCGGTCTTGGCTCGGATGCGATCGGTAATGGCCTTGCGCAGCGCATCGCCGGAGAGGTCACCGAAATCGTTGTCCGCCAGATACTTGAGCTTCAGCTCGTTGGGCGTGCCGCCGAGGCCCTTTGTATAGCCGGGGCTGACAACAGGATCGGCCAGCTCCCAGATCTTGCCAACGGGGTCCTTGAACGCACCGTCGCCGTAAACCATCGCCTCGATGTGCTTGCCGGAGGCGTCGGACAGGAGCTTGGAAATGCGCTCTGCAACCTCGGTGCAGTCACGGGGGAAGAGCTTCACAGATTCCTCGGTGGCCTTGTTGGAGCCCAGCAGTCCGTAGGTGGCATTGAAGCCGCTGCCGTCCACGGGGGCGGTCATCAGATCGTCCAGTCCGAGCACGGTCTTGCAGCCGACGGCCTTCAAAAGGCGCTTGGATCGGGCGCGCGTGTGGATATCAGCGGTAATCACCGCGTCGGTAATGGGAACGAGCGACTGAATCCGGTTGCCCAGCAGAATCTCAGCCTCGGCGCCGCAGCTCTCGATCAGGCCGGTGTAGAAGTCGATGTAATCCACGCCGGTAAAGGGATGGAGGATCTTGCCGAACTTTGCACGGAAATCCGCCACGGTCAAGGTATCGGAATAGGGATTAACACCGGCTTCATCCAGCAGATCGAGATCAA
>CACXHI010000015.1 GCA_902767395.1 Oscillospiraceae bacterium | reverse complement strand
GCCCGGTTGGTGCGCAATGCGGTGGCGGCAATGGCAATCCCCATCGCAAGAACCACGCCGGGAAGAATCAGATACGTCCATTTGGAGCCCCACGCGTCGATTGCGCCGGAAAAGCTGTAGCGAATGGGAACCCGGTCCGGCAGAAATTGCAGCCAGATCAGGGTCATTGCCAGAGGTAAAAACGTCAGAAGCTTTGCAAGCTGTGTTCTTTTCATGTTGGTTCCCCTCCAAATTGGCTCACCCATAGGATGAGCTCCTGAAAAACTGTTGTGTTGAGCTCGTAGTAAACAAAATTTTTCTCCCGGTATTCCAGAACCAGCCCGGCCTCCTTGAGCAGACGCAGATGGTAGGACAGGGCAGTGGGGCTGCATCCCAGCCGCTGTGCGATCTGCCCCGCGTTCATCCGCCCCGCCCGGAGCATGACCAGAATCTCCCGCCGCTGGGCGTCTGCGAGCACCTTAAAGAGATTGGTTTCCGCCATTGGCCTCCCTCCTCCTCTGGGGCAAGCATAGCACAGAACGCGCCGCCTGTCAAGATACTATTTCAAAAATATTTGAAATACTAAAGAATTGCAGAAAACCGATTGAGCACTTGCGAAACAGGAAAAACTATGGTAAAATAAACAATCATAATTCTTACACATGGTGCAGCGCGCCGCGCTGCGAAGGAGCCGTTATGAACGCACTCAACGAATGGGTTCAGGGAATTGATTTCAGTGAAATATTGGAATGGCTGATGTTTGCCGTAGCTGCCCTCATTGCCATTTCCGTCCATGAGAGCAGCCACGCCCTGTCCGCCTACTGGCTGGGGGACGACACTGCCAAGCGCATGGGCCGCGTCAGTCTCAATCCGCTGCGCCATCTGGACGTGGCGGGCTTTGTGCTGATGGTCGTTGCGCATTTCGGCTGGGCCAAGCCCGTGCCGGTGAATATGTACCGCTTCAAGAAGCCCAAGTCCGGCATGGCCCTCACCGCCGCGGCGGGGCCGATCTCCAACGTCCTGCTTGCCCTCCTGTTCGGCGCGTTCTACTGGGCCGCATTTGGCCTCTACCTCAAGCAGATGAAAGCCACGGGCATTCCAGAGAAGAACGGCCTGTTTTATCTGTTCCGCTTTTTCGAGATCTGTCAGATCCTCAACGCCGGTCTTGCGGTGTTTAACCTCATTCCCATCTCCCCGCTGGACGGATCGAAGATTCTGGCGGTGTTCCTGCCGGATCGCACCTACGAACAGCTCATGCGCTACGAGCGCTACGGAATGCTGATCCTGATCCTGCTTCTGGTGTTCAACGTGCTCGACGGCCCGCTGATTTTCCTGCGCGACGGCCTGCTGGACGGGATCGACGCCGTGACGATGCCCTTGGCGCGGCTGATTTCCGGCGTGTCGTTCTGAACGGCCGGAGCGCGCGATGGACGCGCAATCTTTTGAATTGGAAACGGAGACGCCTGCATGGACGAACCGAGATACCACCTGTCCGGGGTGGTTCGCGCCCGGGACGAGGCGGCAGAGGACTTTGACGGCCCGCTGGATGTGATCCTGCTGCTGCTCAGCAAGAATAAAATTGAAATTCAAGACGTGTCCATCACGGCAATTTTAGAGCAGTATCTCGCCTATCTTGACGAGATGAAGCGCATGGACATGGAAATCGCCAGCGAGTTTATCGCCATGGCCTCCCATCTCATGCTGATTAAGACCAAGATGCTCCTCTCCGCCGCAGAGCAGGCGGAGGCCATGTCCGAGATGGAGCAGTTGATCCAATCGCTTCAGGAGCGTCAGCGGCAGGAGGCCTATGACCGGATCAAGACCGCCGCCGCCGTGCTGGAGCAGCGCAGCGAGCTGGGGCTTGGCCTGTTCACCAAGGGGCCGGAGCCGCTGCGCCGAGATCAGACCTACCGTTACCGCCATGAGGCCGGGGATCTGCTGCGGGCCTTCGAGACGATGACGGAGCGGGGCAAAAAGCTTCTGCCGCCGCCCCGTGCCAGCTTCGATGGCATTGTGGGCCGCGAGCCCTACCCCGTGACGAAAAAAACCGGCGAGCTGCTGAAAAAGCTGCTGCTGCGCGGCTTCAGCGCCCTGCGCCGTCTGTTTGCGGGCTGCCGCAGCCGGTCCGAGCTGGTGGCCACGTTTTTGGCCCTGCTGGAGCTCTGCAAGAACAATGCAGTCGAGCTGAGCGAGGAGGACGGAGAGACGACCGTTCGTCTGCTCCGCGTCCCGGAAAAGGAGGAAGTCCATGGATCGTAAAGAGCTGCATCGAATCTGCGAGGCAATCCTCTTTGCCGCCGGCGAACCGGTGGAGGCGGAGCGTCTGTGCTTCGTCACGCAGACCGATCCGGACGAGCTCCATGCGGCCATGCAGGAGCTGATGGATCTCTATGCCTTCGAGCGCCGGGGCATTCGCATTCTGCGGCTGGAGAACCGCTATCAAATGTGCTCGCAGAACGACCTCGCTCCTTGGGTGACGAAGGCGCTGGAGACGCGAAAGCCTCCCAAGCTTTCGGCCTCCCAGCTGGAAACGCTGACCATTATCGCCTATTATCAGCCCACGACGAAAGCCTTCGTGGAGAAGCTTCGCGGCGTGGACAGCTCCTATACCGTCGCGGCCCTGCTCAATAAGAAGCTGATCGAGGAAAACGGTCGGCTGGAGGCGCCGGGTCGCCCGATTCTCTATGGCACCACGCCGGACTTTTTGCGCACCTTTGCGCTGGAATCCCTTCAGGATCTGCCGGAAATGGAAAAGGTGCAGTTCAGCGCCGCCGCCGAGCTTTCCGACGAGGTGCAAGCCCCCGACGCGGAGCGCAACGCGGAGCAGAGCGCGCCGAAGACAGGGGAGAAAACGCCATGAAGCCGTTGCTCATCATTCTGGGCATCCTCTTCCTGATCGGCTGCATTCCGATCGGTGTGCGCTTCCGCCTCCACGACGGGGTGGATTTGAAGGTTTTTATCGCCTTTTGGAAGCTCTGGATTGTGCCGAAGAAGCCTCTGTCACGCAGGGCGCGTGAAAAGAAAGCGGCAAAGAAGGCAGCCAAGGCCGAGAAAAAGGCCAAGGCCGAGGCGGAAAAGAAGAAGAAACAAGAGGCCGACAGCCTGATTGCCAAGCCGTCCGCCAAGGCGGAAGCGCCCAAGCCGAAGAAGTCCCTGCCGGACAAGGCGGCGGAGCTGATTCCGTGGGCGAAGCTGGCGGCCCGGTTTGCGGGCGAATTTTTCCACCGCAAGCTGACCGTGACCCGCCTGCGCATCCGGGTGGCTCTGGCGGGGGACGACCCCGCGAAAACGGCACTGACCGTGGGCAAGGCGTGGCAGACCGTCGGAATTGCCCTGCCGATTCTGGAGCGGGCCTTCCGCATCCGGGAGCGGCGCATTGCCGTCTACCCGGACTTTCAGGTCAGGAAGACCGAGGTGGAGGCCGAGCTGCGCGTCCGCGTCTTCTTCGGCGGCGTGGTGCTGCTGGGGCTGAAATACGTTGTCAAGGCGCTTGCCCTCTTCCTCCGCCGGAAATCCGCCGCGCGCAGGGCGAAGAAGGCGGCTTCGGTGCAAAGAGAAGAATCCCAATCGACAGAACAAGCTGAAAGGGTGGTTTCATAAATGAATCATACGATCTCCGAAATGCTCACCTCCTCGATGGAGAAGCTCCAAAAAATGGTGGACGTCAACACCATCATTGGTCAGCCGGTGAATCTGGGCGACGGCATGACCGTCGTGCCCATCACGAAGGTGCATATCGGCGTGGGCGGCGGCGGCACGGATTTTGCCACCAAGAGCGCCCTGAGCGCGAAGAAGGATCCCTTCGGCGGCGGCCTCGGCGCAGGCGTCAGCATTGATCCGGTGGCGTTTCTGGTCGTCAGCGGATCGTCGGTGCGGATGCTGCCCGTGGCGGAGCCCGCCTCCACCACCATTGACCGCATTGTGGAGCAGGCCCCCGATCTGCTGGACAAGCTGGCCGACTTCCTCGACGGCAAAAAAGCCAAAAAAGACGAATAATCGCAAAATTTACCATTGTTAATTTCCTTCTGCCGGGGCAAACTGCTTTCGGTGATGAAGGATGAAACGAAAAATTCTGCAAATTGCGGCGTTCCTGACGGCGCTGTGCCTCTGTCTCGGCACGCCGGTGTTCGCTGCCGACTTTCCTGCGGTCTCGGCGGGCTGTGCGGTGGTCATGGACGCGGAGACCGGCGAGCTGCTCTGGGCGCGCCACCCAGATACGCCGGGGCTGATTGCCTCCACGACGAAGATTATGACGGCCTATCTGGCCTGCCGTGCGGGCGAGCTGGAGCGCTCCGTTGTGATTCCCGGAGAGGCTGTCGGCGTGGAGGGCTCGTCCCTCTATCTGCGCGAGGGTGAGCAACTGACCCGCGAGGAGCTGCTGCTGGGCACGATGCTCCAGTCCGGCAACGACGCGGCGCTGGCCCTTGCCATCGACACGGCGGGCAGCGAGGCGGCCTTCGTCGCGCAGATGAACGCCGAGGCGCAGGCCCTCGGCCTGCAAAACACCCACTACGCCAATCCGCACGGGCTGGACAGCGAAGGGAACTACGGCTGTGCCCGCGATTTGGCGGTCCTGACCGCCAAGGCCCTGCAAAACCCGGATTTTCGCCGGGTGGCCTCCACCCGCTCCGCCTCGGTGACGGGGGATCGGGTGCTGACCAACCACAACAAGCTGCTCTGGCGCTGCCCCGGCTGCATCGGGGTCAAAACCGGCTACACCAAGGCGGCGGGACGGCTGCTGGTCAGTGCGGCCGAGCGCGAGGGCCGGACGCTGATCTGCGTCACAATCAACGATCCAAACGACTGGCGCGACCACATGGCCCTGCTGGACTGGGGCTTCGCCCAATACGAGGCGCGCACCGTGGCAGTGGCCGGACAGCGGCTGATGACCGCCCCCGGCGGCAGTCCGCTGGTCGCCAGGGCCGATCTGACGCTGCGCCTTCGCCCCGGCGAGGAGCCCCGGCTGGTCTATCTGCCCGGCCTCGCCTCCGACCTGCTCCCTGGCGCGGACGCCGGAACGGTCAAGGTCTATCTGAACACCAGACAGGTCGCGGAGCTCCCCGTCGCGTGGGAAACGCGGAAGAAACAACCATGAAAGAACGACTGCAAAAACTGATATCGGCGGCGGGGCTCTGTTCCCGCCGCAGGGCGGAGGAATGGATCGCCGAGGGCAAGGTCACGGTAAACGGGGACCTTGCCCGCGTTGGCGATTCGGCGGACCCTGAGACGGACGTGATCCTGGTCAACGGACAACCCCTTCCTGCCGCTCCGCGTCAAACTGCAACGATCCTGCTCTATAAACCGCGCGGCGTCGTCACCACGATGCGGGATGAAAAGGGACGCCCCACGGTGGCGGATCTGCTGCCTCCGGCACTGGGGAGGCTCTATCCGGTTGGCAGGCTCGATCAGTTTTCCGAGGGGCTTCTGCTGATGACCAACGACGGCGCGCTGGCAAACCGTCTGACCCATCCGAAGGGGGAGGTGGACAAGACCTACCGCCTCTGGGTCTCCGGCTGGCATGAAGACGCGCTGGAGGCCCTGCGCCGCCCCATCGTCCTCGACGGCTACCGCATTCGCCCGCCGAGGGTTTGCCTGCTTTGGCAGCGCGAGGGTGTGGCCGAGCTGGAAATCACGATCCATGAGGGCAGAAACCGCCAGATTCGCCGCATGGCG
>CACXHI010000014.1 GCA_902767395.1 Oscillospiraceae bacterium | reverse complement strand
GCCGAGTATGGAAAAAGAGAACAAGATCTCGCCGCTCTGACGAGACCTTGTTCTTTTTCATGGCTGTTTATTTACAGCCCCTTTTTTCCTTGACTTTCCCTTGCGAATTTGCTATAGTAACACACAGCATTGGGGAGTAGCCAGCGTCTATAGGGCGCTCTCACCGCCGTCAGTACGGTTCTCTGGAACCCGGCGATGAGACGAAGAAGCGAGACCTTTGCCGCGGCAGGCCAGTTCTGCGTGCGGCGAGGGTCTCGCTTTTCTCCCCCGAAAGGAAGGAAAAATATGTCTGAATCTACCATGAAGCTGGTCGCCTTGGTGCTCTTTGCCCTGATGTATGTGGGCATCATCGGCTTTCCCAAGTTCAAAATGTGGGTGGCGCTGGCGGTGGCCGTGGCCTTCGTTGCAATCGGGATTCTCCCGCTCGATCAGGTCTTCGGCGCGGTCAACTGGAACGCCCTGATGATGATTGCGGGCACGATGGTCATTGTCTATTACTTCATCGAATCGCAAATGCCGAACAAGATTGCCGACGCCCTTCTGCGCAAGGCCCCCAACGTGATGTGGGTGACGATCCTGATGTCCCTCTTTTCCGGCATTGTCTCCGCCTTCATTGACAACGTGGCCACGGTGCTGATGGTGGCCCCCGTGGGCATTGCCGTGTGCAAGAAGCTGAAAATCAGCCCCGTGGGCATGATTCTCTCGATTGCCGTCTCCTCCAATTTGCAGGGCGCGGCGACGCTGGTGGGCGACACCACCTCGATTATGCTCGCTGCCCATGCCAAGATGGACTTTATGAGCTTTTTCTGGATGGAGGGTCGTCCCGGCATGTTCTTCGCCGTGGAGCTCGGCGCGCTGGCGACGATCCCCATTATGACGTTTCTCTTCCGCAAGGATCGGCAGCCGGTCCACTCCGACGCCCATACGCAGGTGCGGGATTTCATCCCCACGGTCACGCTGTTGCTCATGGTGGCCCTGCTGATCGCCGCTTCTTTCCTGCCCGACAAGCCCGAGACCACCAACGGCCTGATCTGTGTGGCGCTGGCGGTTGTGACCGTTGTGCTGGAGCTGCTGCGTGAGAAGAGCGGCAAGGGCGCGGTGGAAGCGCTGAAAAGTGTGGACCTTGAGACCCTGCTGCTTCTGCTCGGCCTGTTCTGCGTGATCGCGGGCATCACCAACATCGGCATCATCGATGATTTCGCCGCGTGGATCGTCCAGACCGGCGGCAGCAACCTGTTCCTGCTCTATTCCATGATCGTCTGGGGCTCGGTGCTGATTTCCGCCTTTGTGGACAATATTCCCTATGTGGCCACCATGCTGCCCGTGCTGGGCGTTGTGACCCGGCAGCTGGGCGTGGAGCCGTATCTGCTCTACTTCGGCCTGCTCTGCGGCGCGACCCTCGGCGGCAACCTGACGCCCGTGGGCGCTTCCGCCAATATCACTGCCACCGGAATGCTGCGCAAGCAGGGCTATGAGGTGAAGTTCAAGGACTTTGCCCGCATCGGCGTTCCCTTCACTCTGACGGCGGTGCTGGCGGGCTATCTGTTCATCTGGTTCTTCTGGAATTAGGAGGCGGCATGTACCTGAGGGAACGCTTGCTCCAGTTTTTGAAATGGAAAAACGTCCTCTTCGTGATCGTGGGCGTCTTCCTGATTGTCTTCTCGGTTGCGGTCATGGTGGAGCTGATCGTGGTGTACTTTGGAGACTGGGACACGGTCTGGAACGCCAGAGCAACGCCGGAGTGCATTGTCGCCACGCTGATCGGACTCTTTCTGGTTATCAGCTCCCGCCTTTCCCGTCTGCTGATCCACGACGCGGTGTTTTTCTCGCGGTACTTTGAGGGGGATTTGAGCGGGTACGTCACGCTGGGGGAGCTTTCGGAGGTCACAGGCAAGACGGCGGCGCGCCTTCGCCGCCGCCTGCGCCTGCTGCGCAGGCTCTATATGAAGGGCTTTACCTTCGTCAAAACCGAGGGCGAGGCGTCCGGGGAAACCGTGGAGCTCGCCAGCAAAACCGTAGCCTGCGTCTGTCGGAGCTGCGGCGGCGAGATGGAAAAGCGCGTGTATTTCACCGGCGAATGCCCCTACTGCGGCAGCTCCGACCTGTCTGCGCAGGTGGTTTCCGGGGAGCATTTCTTCTGCATCTATGACGATGAAACCCGCAGGGTGAACGATCCCGCCTATTACCGGGGCAAGCGGCTGGAGGCCAGCCGGATCGGCCTCGTCCTGACGTTGGGCGTCACCGGCTTTTTCCTGCTGATCTCGCTCTGTATGCTGCTGGACGCCCTGTCAAACCTCAACGACCGGGACTACATGATGAAGGACATCCTTGCCGACAATCACCGGTTTACCTTTGAACAGGTGCGCAAGCATCTGAAGGAAATGATCATTTTCTCCGTGTTTGAGCTTTCCGCGCTCGTCCCCGCCTTGGTCGTCCTGCTCACGCGGCTGTCCATCATAAAGAAAGCGAAACGGTTTGCGCTGTTCTTCTCCCGGATTCAGACGCCTTACGTCGCGGTCTCTGAGCAGGCCGCGCCCGGCAGCGTGTCCCGCCATGAGCTGCTGGGCATTGTCCGGGCCATCCGGGAGGGCTACCTGCGCGGGTGCAGCCCCGAAAAGCACGGCGGACCGTTGCGCATCGGCCTCGCCAAGCAGATCGTTAAGGATCGCTGTCCGGGCTGCGGCGCACCCATCACCGGCGCGGTGGATGAAAACTACGTCTGCTCCTACTGCGGACGAACGATCATGGGCGTCATCCGCAAGCATTGAAATCAGATCCTATTTCACACAAATCCCTCCTGTTCGCATAGTATGGTGCGAACAGGAGGGATTTTTATGCCATCAAAAGGCTTTCTCAAGGTTCAGACCGTCACCTCCCGTGCGCAAATCCCTGTCTCGGGCGCAACGGTCACAGTTTCTACCCTCGGACCGGAGGGAAGGCGGGAGCTTCTGAGTCTCCAGCGCACGGACGAGAGCGGCATGACGGCCCTTGTCACGATTTCCACACCGGCGCTGGAAAACTCCCTGACGCCGGATCAGGCGCAGGGCTGGACGGACGTGCAGGTGGCGGCCAGTCACCCAAACTTTGACGGGATCGTGGTGCGCGACGTGCAGATTTTCCCCGGCGTGACCACGGTGCAGGAGTTGATTCTGATTCCGCGCGGGGGCTTCCCGACGGATCTCGGGGAGACGGAGGACATCACCATTCCCCCGCAGGGACTGTAGGGAGGGCGCGCTATGGCACAGCTATTGCCTTACGTTCCGTCCTTTATCACCGTCCACCTCGGCCCGCCCGCGGTTCCGGCGGAGAACGTCACGGTGACGTTTCAGGATTATGTGAAAAACGTGGCCTCCAGCGAGGTCTATCCGACTTGGGACGAGGACGCCCTGCGGGCGAACATTCTCGCCATTACGTCCTTTGCCCTCAACCGGGTCTATACGGAGTTCTACCGCGTCCGGGGCTATCCCTTCGACATCACCTCCAGCACGGCCTACGACCAGCAGTTCTATCAGGGACGGAACTATTTTTCCAACATCTCCCGGCTGGTGGATGAGCTGTTCGACGACTACATCCGCCGCATCGGCTTCATCGAGCCGCTGGCGGCAAAATTCTGCAACGGCACAACCGTTACCTGTGAGGGCCTCTCGCAGTGGGGCTCTCAGACCCTCGCGGCGCAGGGCTATGCCTGGTTGCGCATTCTCAAATACTACTATGGGCAGAACATCGAGATTGTCCCCAACGCGCCCAAGGCGGACGCACAGGAATCCTATCCCGGCGTCGCCCTGCGGGTCGGCAGCCGGGGGCGGAGCGTGGCGTTGATCCAGACCGCGCTCAACCGCATTTCCCAGAACTTCCCCGCCATTCCCAAGCTCACCGTGGACGGCATCTTCGGCCCCGGCACGGATGCGGCGGTCCGCGCCTTCCAGCAGGCCTTCGGACTGGTCAACGACGGAATTGTGGGCCGCCAGACGTGGTATGAGATGGAGCGGGTCTACGCCGGCGTGCTGCGCCTGTCAGAGCTGCGCTCACAGGGCCTGCGCTATGAGGATCTGGGCTGGGAATTCCCGGAGCCGCTGCGGGTGGGCGACCGGGGCGACCGGGTGCGTCAGCTCCAATATATGCTTGCGGTCGTGGCCCAATTCGTGCAGGAGATTCCGTCCCTTGCGGTGGACGGCATCTTCGGCCAGATGACCCGCGACGCGGTGGCGGCCTTTCAGGGCTATGAGGGCTTCGCCGTCACCGGAGAGGCGGATGATCGAACGTGGGACGCCCTCTATGACCTCTATTCCGGCATCGACGACCGCGTGCTCCAAAACCGCGCCGCCTTTCCCCAGCTCGATTCCACGGCCACCACGGTTGCCAACGCGCGCGCACGGCTGGAGGCGCTGGGATATTCCGGCTCCAATCTCCAGCAGGCGCTGCGCGCCTTCCAGCGGGCAAACGGCTTTGCCGTCACCGGGCGGCTGACGGACGAGAGCGCGCGGGCGATTACCAGCTCGTATCAGGGGCTGAACTACGCCAACGCCACCCGTATGACCCAATATCCCGGCACGCCCCTGTCCGTCGGCAGCCGGGACGCACGCTGAGTAAGCGGATTCAGGAGGGAGGAAGCAGTTATGGATCCCAATAACGACGTTCGATTTTTAGGCAGGTCGGTGACGAGCCTGCAAACCATGCTGCGCGTAATCGCCCTGCATGACCCCACCTGTCCCACGGTGGTCCCGG
>CACXHI010000013.1 GCA_902767395.1 Oscillospiraceae bacterium | reverse complement strand
CTGGAGACGACGGAGCTGACCGTGCAGGGCAAGCTCGAGGCCGTTTTGTCCCGGTGCTTTGCGGAACCTGTCGAGGTGCAGGGCAGCGGACGGACGGATGCCGGCGTACACGCGCTGGGGCAGACTGCTTCCTTTCACACGGTGCGGGATCTGCCGCCGACGGAGGTGTTAGCCGCCCTGCGGCATTATTTGCCCGAGGATATCGGTGCGGTTTCCACAGCCTACGCGCCGCCCCGATTCCATGCGCGGCTCTCTGCTGTGGAGAAGACCTATCGCTACCGCGTCTGGACGACAGAGAACCCCTGCGTCTTTGACCGCCGCTTTGTCTATGTGCTTCCGGGGACGTATTCGGTCCCTGCGATGGAGATGGCCGCGCGGCTGCTGGAGGGAACCCACGATTTTCGCGGGTTTTCCGCGGTGAAAACGAAAAAATCCACCGTTCGCACCCTGCTGCGCGTGGAGATTTCGCGGCAGGGCGACGAGCTGCGGTTCGACTATACGGCCAATGGCTTTCTGCACCGCATGGTGCGGGTGCTGACGGGAACCCTGCTGGAGATTGGCAGGGGAGACCGGCCGCCGGAGGCCGTGACGGAGATTTTAGCGGGCAGACTCCGCGCTGAGGCGGGCTTTACCGTCCCGGCGAAGGGCCTCTGCCTGATGGAGGTGCGATACGAGTGAACGTACAGATTTTCGGCACGGCCAAGAGCTTCGACACGAAAAAGGCCGAGCGCTGGTTCAAGGAGCGCCGAATCGCCTATCAATTCATCGACATGAAGCGCTTTGGCCTTTCCGGCAGGGAGTTCGATTCGGTGCTCCGCGCAGTCGGCGGCGTGGACAAGCTGGTGGACTGGGAAGGGAAGAACCCCGACCTCGACCTGCTCCGCTATCTCGGCAGCGAGACCTCCAAGGAAGACAAGGTCTATGAGAATCAGGCTCTGATCCGTCTGCCCGTGGTCCGCTGCGGAAAGAAGGCAACCGTGGGCTATGCCCCGGAGACTTGGAAGCAATGGGAGGAAGAAACGTGAAAAATCCGGCAAAGCTTTTTCAGCTCAAAAAGCAGTACGAGGCCTTCGCAGACCGTCATCCCAAGTTTCTGCGCTATCTGGCCTATATTACCGATCATTATATGACCGAAGGGACGGTCATGGACGTGACCGTGACCGACGCCGAGGGCAAGGCCCTGCACGGCAACGCGAAGCTGACCGCCGAGGACGTGGCCTTTCTAAAGGAGGTCCGCAACCAGCTTCGGCGCGACGATTGACCGAAAAAGCGAAGCAATCCCGGCGGGGCGCCAGCCCCGCCGGGATTGCTTCGCGTCATTCGCCGTCCATCACGTTGATGCAGCCCTCCAACACGGCTCGGGCGATTGGGGCGCAGGTGGAGCTGCCCGCCCCGCCCTTTTCCACCACGACGATGAAGGCCAACGGATACTCGTCGCTGTCCAAGAAGCCTGCGAAGGTGGCGGTGTTCTCGTCCTCTCCGACCTCGGCGGTGCCGGATTTGGCGCAGACGTTGACGCCGGGAATGTCCACCGCGCCGTACATCCGCTTCACGTTCATACGCATCATCTCGCGCAGGGCGGCGGCCGTCTGTTTGGTGAGCATCTGTGCCGTCATGGAGGTGCTTGCCCGGTAGGTCTCGCGTCCCGCGCTTTGGGCGGAAGAAACCAACCACGGCTCTGCGGCCTTGCCGTTGTTTGCAATGGCGCCCATATAGACCATATACTGACAGGGATTCACCAGATCGGTGTACTGCCCGATTCCGGCCCACGCGAGGTCGTTTTCATTCGCGTCAGACAGGTCCAGATGTCCGCGTGACGTGGTAATTCCGTCGATCTCATAGCTTCTGTAGAGCCCGATCGCGTCGGCCTGGGCAAGCAGCTTTTGCTTTCCGAGGCGAAGCGTGATCTGGGCAAAGGCGCAGTTGCAGGAGTTGGAGAGCGCCTCGGACAGCGATTGCCTGCCGTGGGGATGGGGACAGGTGATCTGTTCCCCGTTGATGGTCAGCTTTCCCTCGCAGGAGAAGGTTTCGTTTGCAAGCTCGGGGTTCTCCTCCAGCGCTGCAGCCAGCGTGGTCAGCTTGAAAATCGAGCCGGGGGTGTAGGTGGCGTGGAAAAACCGGTAGACGTACACACCGTCATAGCGCCCGTCGCCGTTGTCGTGCTCCAGATCGGGCGGATCCAGCGGATCAAAGGTCGGGCTGGACAGGGCGCAGAGAATCTCGCCCGTCCGGTAGTTGTAGACGCCGACCGCACCCTTGCGTCCGTTCATGGCCTGCATGGCAATGGCCTGCACCTGTGCTGAGACCGAGAGCCGCAGCTCGCCGCCGCTGCTTTCCATCGCGGCGGTGCCGTTGAGCTTATCGTAGCCAAAGAGCTTCGAGGCGTATGCCCGCAGGATACGGGCCGGAATGTTTCCGGCCCTATCGCCCATCAGGTGCAGCGTGGCCCTGCGCGTTGTGGCGCTGTCGGAGTAGTTTTTGGACTTTTCGGAGGAATAGAGCACCGTGCCGCTCCGATCCAGAATTTCCCCGGTGTTCAGCTTCCCGTTTGTGTAGACGTGCGGGCTGCCGGTGAAGGAAACCCAGCGGTCGGCATAGAGAAAATAGCGGATCACAAAGGTTGCCACGCCGAAAAGCAGGATACAGGCGAGAACCAGAGAGAAAACGGTGCGCTTGGAAATGCTTTTCACTGTCGTTCACCTCCCTGCGTCGAGAGCTTCACCGCGAAGCTGGCGTTTTGCCGGGTGTCACAGGCCTTGAGGAAGGCCATCAGCCCCCAGCAGGACATCATGCTTGAGCCGCCGTTGGAGACAAAGGGGAAGGTCACGCCGGTCAGTGGCAGGAAGTCTACCGTACCGAAGACGTTCAGAATGGCCTGTACCATCAGAATCGACATGGCAGCCGCAGCGCCGATGGTGTAGAGGCTGGAGCGGGCAACCTTCGACGAGCGCACCACAAACAGGCCCAGCATCGCCAGCGCGAAGATCATCATTACGCCCATCAGCAGGCCCCATTCCTCGCAGACGTAGGCAAAGACCAGATCGGTGTCCGAGGCGCCGGCCCCCGCCATATACTGCATCCAGCCGTTGCCGAGCCCCAGCCCGAACAGGCCGCCTGCGGCAATGCACATTAAGGAACGGGTTTGCTGATAGCCCTTGTTGTCGAAGGGATGCTCCCAAACGTGACCGTAGCCGGAGAAGCGGTCTGCCACATGGGGGAAGTGCTTGATGGCCAGCACCGCAGCCAGCACCAGCACCGCCAGCATCCCCACGCCCACCAGCACCAGAATCCAGCTCGGATAGGAGCTCGAACGCAGCAGGGCAATCGACAGAAAGCCGACGAAAAAGATTGCCGCCGCGCCGAAGTCGTTGAGAACAACCAGACAGCCGCCGATGAAGGCGGTGTAGAGGACGAAAGCGAGCAGGTTGCGCCGCGTGACGATGCGATCCATGGTCGCGGTTCCGGCGAGAATGAAGCAGATTTTGACCAGCTCGGAGGGCTGGAAGGAAAAGCCGCCGATGAAGATCCAGTTCCGTGAGCCGTTGATGGAACGGCCCAGCACTAAATTTGCCGCAAAGAGCAGAATACCGACTGCGGCTGCCGCGTAGCGCAGCTTTTTCACCGTTTCAAAATCGCGCAGGCAGAAGCCAAGCGCCAAGAACAGGACGATGCCGACGCCCATTGCGATGAGCTGCTTGTACAGCTCGCCCGCGTTGGCGGAGGCGCACACCCCAAGCCCGATTGTGATAAGGAAAAACGCAATGGTTTCCACCTCGAAGCCGGAGCGCTTGAGCAGCTTTTGCCCGATGAACAGGACCCACTCCGTTCCCAGTAAAATGCCGAAGGCCGTGACGATCGTCATGCGATCCTCGGCACGGTTGAAGACAAGCTCCAGCCCGACGAGAAGCTGAAAGATTGTCAGAAGCAGAAGCGTCAGCCCGGGACTGTTGCCCTTTCCGGCCTTGGTGCGGGAGTTTGCCTGAAGTCGCGCCTCCTCCTTGGAGACCGGCTCCAGAACCATCTCCAGCCCGGCAAGGCTGATCGTCTCGCCATAGTCCACGGTGCCCGAGAGCACCTGATTGCCGTTGACCTCCACCTTGCCCTTTCCGCCGATATCGGTAATCATCCAGCTTCCGTCGTTCTGCCGCGTCAGAACGGCGTGATTCTTGGAAACTGTGGCGAAATCCAGCACGATGTCCGCGCTCTTCTTTCGCCCCAAAAGGTTTTCCCAGTGCGTCACGGGCAGAAGCTCGCCCGTTGCCAGACGCAGCCACGCCCAAACCTCCGGCTCGCGCCGGAAGCCGAGCAGGGAGCGGGCGCTGCGCACGACCACAAACAGGGCCAGAAGCGGCAGGCACACCCGCAGGGCGCTTTGATAGACCGAAAGGAGGGTTATCCCGTCCGGCCCTCGAAAAAAGTCAAGAATGAAATCCATGGTATTCTCCTAAAAATGTGATAAGAACAGGCCGACGCCGTTGGGTCGCCGGCCTGCATATTCGGTTCAATCAGGCGTCCGCTTCGTCGTCAAACTCGCCATACTCAAAATCATCGTCCGGGTCGTAGGCCGTTTCATAGGTGTCGCCGCTGTAGAAAACAGTAGACTCTCCAAAGTCCTTTTCATGCTTTTCCAGATCCTCCACGCAGAGAATGGAGTAGTAGTCCGTCGTTTTCTCGGGCAGGTGCTTTTTGCGCAGGGCGTTGGACACAGCCTGCGAGAGCAGCGTGTACAGTACCGTAAAAACCGGAACGCCCAGCAGCATTCCGCCAAAGCCGAACAGACTGCCGAAAACGGTGATCGAAACCAGAATCCAGAAATCGGAAATGCCGAGCCGCCCGCCGAGAATGCGCGGCCCGATGATATTGCCGTCCACCTGCTGCAGAATCAGCTCGAAAATCAGGAAGGTGAGCGCCTGAATGGGACTTTGCAGGACAATCAGCACGCCGCCGATGACAATTCCGATCAGCGGGCCGAAAAACGGGATAATATTCGTAATGCCGATGAAGGCGGAGGAGAGCAGGGGGTAGGGCAGCTTCAACAGCACCATGCCGACGTAGGAGATTACCCCGATAATCAGCGAGTCGATCAGCTTCCCGACGATGAAGCCGCCGAAGCTCTGGTTGGTCAGCCGTCCGATCTCAAAAACACGGTCCGCGTGGCGGGGCTTGAAGACGGCCACAATGATTTTCTTGATCTGTGAAATAAAGCGTTCCTTGGAAATCAGCAGATACACCGCCGCGACGAGGCCGATGACCATGTTGAACAGAACCTTCGCCACGCCGTAGACCTCTGTGACCGCGCTGCCGAGGGTCGAGAAAATGTTGATCTCCTCGGTCAGCCAGTCCTGAACCGCCTTGATGGGATCGTTCTCGCGCAGCCAGTCCTCCAAGGGAGTGCCCCGGACCACGTTGGTCAGCCAGTCGGTAATCTTGACATAGTAGCTTTGCAGGTTTTCGGGGCTGAAGGTTTCAATGATGGAATCCACCAGCGGCGGGACGACCATGGCAAGCAGTCCGTAGACGATGGCGAGAAAGGCCAGCAGAGAGACGATGACGCCGACGATCCGGCTGAGCTTGGTCAGTCCCCGCTCAGTGACGTTGCTGCGGCAGAGCAGGCGACGCACAAGCTTCTCCACCAGCTTCATCAAAGGATTCATCAAATAGGCGAAAATCACGCCGTAAATAGCGAAGGAGAAAATCGAGATGATGCTTTTCAGAACGGAAAAGATCGTGCCGATATTAATCAGCGTCACGGCAAACAGCGTGCTCAGGACAATGACCGCGAGCAGCGTCAGGCCGAGACGGAAATAGCGGCTGTCCTTGCGGAACATCTGAAGCCACCCCCATTCTCTCTTTCGTCTGTAAAAACATGATACCACAAAAATGCGCCACCGTCAACGGGAAAAGCCTGCCGGGAAGGGGGATTTCGGGGGAAAAAAGATCGGAAAACAACTAAAAAAAGATTTGACATTTGTTTCTTCCTGTGGTATAGTGTACAAGCCGCATTGAAAGGGTAGAAGCGGGGGCCAGCCCTCCCACCCCCAGAGCGAGACTACAGAAAGGTAGAGAATTGTTATGCAGGCGATTATCGTTACCGGTGGCAAGCAGTACAACGTCAGCGAGGGCGATGAGCTCTTCATCGAGAAGCTGAACGTCAATGCCGACGACACCGTTACCTTCGATCAGGTGCTGGCCATTGTGGACGGCGAGAACTCCAAGTTCGGCGCTCCCGTGGTGAACGGCGCTTCTGTCGAGGCGAAGGTCCTGAAGAACGGCAAGGCCAGGAAGGTCACCGTCTTCAAGTACCGCCCCAAGAAGGACAGCAAGTCCCTTCGCGGCCACAGACAGCCCTACACCAAGGTCAAGATCGAAAAGATCCACGCTTAATTCTATGATTCAGGTGGAATTCTACGATCAGGAGGGGAGAATCACCGGATTCTCTGTCTCCGGCCACAGCGGGTATGCCGAGGCCGGCGCGGACGTGGTCTGCGCGGCGGTCTCTGCGGCTGTCACCTTTGCCGATGCCACCATCCGGGATGTGCTTGGCGAGTCGGCAAAAGTCAGGGTGGACGACGGCAACGCCGCCGTGACTCTGACCCTCCCTGCAAGGTGCGACAATGAGGAAGCGATTCAGGCCGTTTTGACCGGCATGATGCTGACGCTTGGCGCACTGAGGGACGATTATCCTGATTATATCGAAGTTATGGAGGTGTAACACATGCTGAACATCGGTTTACAGTTCTTCGCCCACAAAAAGGGCGGCGGCT
>CACXHI010000012.1 GCA_902767395.1 Oscillospiraceae bacterium | reverse complement strand
CAACAGCCCCGGCAACGACATGCGCTTCTACGTGGAGCACTGCGAGGCCATGCGGAACTTTGCCAACAAGCTCTGGAACGCCAGCCGCTACGTGATGATGAACCTGTCCATCGAACACAACGAACTGCCCGCTTGCGAAAAGCTGGAGATTGCCGACCGTTGGATCCTCTCCAAGCTGAACCGGACGATCCGCGAGGCGACCGAGAACATGGAGAAATATGAGCTCGGCGTGGCCATCCAGAAGATCTACGACTTCATCTGGGACGACTACTGCGACTGGTATATCGAGCTGACCAAGGCCCGTCTCTATGGCGAGGATGCCGCGGCAAAGCAGACGGCACAGCAGGTACTTCTCTACGTCCTCGATCAGATCCTCCGTCTGATGCACCCGTTCATGCCGTTTGTCACCGAGGAAATCTGGCAGGCGATTCCCCATGAGGGCGAGGCGCTGATCGTCGCGAAGTGGCCTGAGTTTGACGAAGGCTTGAATTATCCCACCGAGGAACAGCACATGGAATCCGTGATGCAGGCCATTCGCACGGTGCGCAACCGCCGCGCCGAGATGAACGTGCCGCCGTCCAAGAAGGCGGATCTCTATGTGGTCACGGAGAAGCGGGATATCTTCACCGAAGGCGCCGGCTTCATCACCCGTCTGGCCTATGCCGAGCGGGTGCTGGTCAGCGATACGGAGCCGGAGGGCCATGAGGATATGGCACAGTGCGTGACCGCAGACGCCAAGCTCTATCTGCCGCTGGCCCAGCTTGTGGATGTGGAGAAGGAGCTTGCCCGCATGGAAAAGGAGCTGGACAACACCCGCAAAGAGATTGCGCGGGCCGAGGCCCAACTCTCGAATGAGAAATTTGTCTCCCGCGCACCGGCGAACGTCATTCAGGCCCAGCGCGACAAGCTGGAGCAGAGCCGCAAGCTTCTGACGCAGTTGGAGCAGAGCGAGCTCCGGCTGAGAAAGCTGCAAAAATAACACTTGTATATTTGCCTGAGATCGGTTACAATGTCATAAGATAGACGTGTCAAATCTTAACCACCGACAGGAGGGTTTCCTATGATTCAAATGCAAACAGATCAGGGTGGAATCACCATCAACAACGTTGTATTTACAAACATCGTGGGCATGGCCGCGTCCAACTGCTTCGGCGTCAAGGGCATGGCAGTGCGCTCCATGACCGACGGCCTGGTTCATCTGCTCCGCCGGGAGGCGATGGGCAAGGGCGTTCTGGTCAACTTCCATGAGGATAACACCATTTCGATCGACCTTCACATCATTGTGAACCACGGCATCAACCTGACGGCCGTGGCGGAATCTATCATCTCCGAGGTGCGCTACGTGGTGCAGAAGACCACGGAGACGACGGTGAAGGACGTCAACGTGTACATCGATTCCGTGCTGGTCGGTGTATAATGGAGGGAACAGACCGTTGAGACAGACAATTGACGGAGCGGCCTTCCGGCGCATGGTCATCAGCGCCGCAGCCGCCATCGAGATTCACAAGCAGCAGATCAATGAACTGAACGTGTTCCCGGTGCCGGACGGCGATACCGGCACCAACATGAGCATGACTCTGAACAACGCCGTGGTCGATCTCAAGCGGGCAGAGGACCCGAGCCTGACCAAGGCCGCCGATATTACAGCCTCCGCCCTTCTGCGCGGGGCGCGCGGCAATTCCGGCGTGATTCTCTCCCAGCTTTTCCGCGGCGTGGCCAAGGAGCTTAAGGGCGCGGAGGAGGCGACGGGCGAGCGGTTTGCCGCAGCCCTGCAAACAGGCGTCGAGCTCGCGTATAAGGCCGTGATGAAGCCCACCGAGGGCACGGTGCTGACCGTTGCGCGGCTGGCTGCCGGCGGCGCTTTGGAGGCCGTTAAGGAGCACGACTACGTGGAATACGCGCTCGAGGGCGCCATTGACGCCGGCAAGGTTGCGCTGGCGGACACCGTGAACCAGAATCCCGTTCTGAAGAAGGCAGGCGTCGTGGACGCCGGCGGCGTTGGCTGGATCACGATTCTCAACGCGATGCTCTCCTCCCTGCGGGGTGAGGATATCGTGGCGCCGGAGCTTGGGCAGGAAACGGCGACCAAGGAGGAGGCAACCTTCTCCGACTTCGATACGGCGGACATTACCTTCGGGTATTGCACCGAGTTCATCGTCTCCAGAGACAACGACGGCGACCCCGAGGCCCTGCGCGATTGGCTGGCCACGATGGGCGACAGTCTGGTGCTCGTGGAGGATGAGGAGATTATCAAGGTCCACGTACATACCAATCACCCCGGCGAGGTCATCGAGCGGGCTTTGACCTACGGCGGTCTCATCACCGTCAAGGTCGAGAATATGCGCCTGCAGCACACCGAAAAGGTGCTCTCCGAGGCGGAGCGCAACAATCAGCCTGCGCCGCCCGAGAAGCAGTATGGCATGGTTGCCGTCTGCGCGGGCGAGGGTCTGACCTCGGTGTTCAAGGATTTGGGCGTAGATCAGGTCATCAAGGGCGGCCAGACGATGAACCCCTCCACACAGGATATCGCGCTTGCCATCAACCGCACCCCTGCCGAGACGGTTTTCGTCTTCCCCAACAATAAAAACATCATCATGGCGGCGGAGCAGACCCAGTCCCTGACCGAGAAGAACGTCGTGGTCGTCCGTTCCCGGACGGTTCCGCAGGGCATCAGTGCGATCTTGGCCTTTGATCCGGAGGCCTCCGTGGAGGATAACCTCATGGCCATGCGCGAGGCGCGTCATAACGTCTCTACCATGCAGATTACCTATGCCGCCCGCGACTCCGAATTCGACGGCTTTGCAATCCGTAAGGGCGACTATCTGGCGCTCTACGGCTCTGCGCTCTTTGGAACCAGCCGTGACGTGAACGGCTTGCTCAAGGGTCTTGCAGAGAAGATTGCCAGCGAGGGCAAGGAAATCATCACCATCTTCTACGGCGAAAACATCGAGGAGAAGGCAGCGGAGAAGGTTGTAAAAATCTTTGAAAAGGCCTGTCCCGATGCGGAAATCAGCTTGATTAACGGCGGACAACCAGTTTACTATTACCTGATCTCCGCCGAATAACGCTGCACTGAAAAACAATCCGGGTACGATCCGCAGATCGTACCCGGTTGCTTCTTCCGTTGCAAAAAAATGGATCAGGGACAAGCCCTGATCCATGAAAAAGCGGAATTAATGGTTGCGGATGATCTTTCTGATCGCCAGCACGACGCCGCACAGACCCGCCAGCATCACAAGCAGAACCATCACGGTGTTGTCGCCGGTGGGAGGGGAATCGGGGTTGGTGTCATGTCCGGTGGGCTTGGTGGGAGTGCTGCTGCCGGAGGGATCAGGCCGATTGTCATCGTCGGAAGGAGCGTTGTCGCCGCCCTTGTAGAACACGTGAATCACAAGATCCGTTAAGGGGCGAATGACCCAAGTGCTGCCGTCCTGAGAGACGATCTCATACTTGCCCTCAAACTCATAGTGCGTGTACTCGAAGCCATCCTTCTCCTTGGGGGTGATGATGTACTCGTCGCCTTCCTTGATCACGACGGTGCCGCCGTACTCAGGATTCTGAGGATCATAGTGGTAATAAATCTCAACGATAATTTCCGGTGTAGCGGTGGGGCTGGGGTTGGCAAAGACTGCCGTGGCGAGCGAACCAAGCATGAGGACCGCCATCAGCAGCGCAAAAACCTTTCTCATAACGCATTCCTCCTAAAGATAGACAAAGAACATTCTTTGCATTTTACAAGGTCAATTATAGCACAAAAATAAAAAAAGTAAATAGGGAATTCAAAAAAAGAAAGTGTTTTTTCCGTTTATTGTTGCCGCAGACGCCTGCGCCCGTCTGGAGAAAAAGCGGGTGCGTCAAAGGTCGGTTGAGAGCTCTGTGACGGTCAGAACTCCGTCTGTGACCGTGAATCGAACCTCCATATCTGCAAAGCGCATTCCATAGATGCGCGACGGGTCGTTGTGATAGGAGGGCCGGGGATCAAGCGAGAGGACGTCCAGCAGGGCGGGCCGTTTTTCCGGGGGAATTCGGTCGATCAGTGCCTCGGAGATTACCACGTGCAGATGCTTTTCCGGCGCGTCAGCAGCGAATCCACCCACGGCCTCCGGGTGACAGTCCGCATAGGGGAGGTAGGGCTTGATGTCGTAGATCGGAGTTCCGTCGAGCAGATCGGCTCCGGAAACGACCAGCACCGGACCGAGTGTGGAATCCTCGCAGACCTCATCCAGCCTCACGCACGACAGGCCAAGGGGATTGGGACGGAAGGGAGACCGGGTTGCAAAGACGCCAAGCCGCGTGTTCCCACCCAGTCGCGGCGGACGGACGGTGGGAGACCATTCGCTCCGCACCGCGAGCGAGAACTGCCAGATCAGCCATAGATGGGAAAAGCCCTCGATTCCCCGCAGGGCGTCCGGATTGCGAAATTCCGGCTCAAACACGATCCGCGCGCGAAGGCTTTCGACGAGTCCGCTCTGCCGGGGAATTCCGAATTTCTCCCGGAAGTCGGTTTGAATCTTTGCAAGGACTTTGATTTCATGGGTCTGCATGGGACGTTCCTCCGTGTGTTCAGGCGGCGCAGGCAGGGGGGCCGCAACGGTTTTCTCCATTATATCAGAAACGCTTCCGATTCCCAAGAGGAAGCTTGGCAAATTACGAGCTTAGATTTATTAAGATTTCCTTAAACTTATTTAGATTTTCTTTCATTTTACCCTTCGATGTGCTAAAATACTTTCGAGAATTCGCTTTTTTAGCGTCGTTGAAGGAGGAAGCTATGTATCAGATTCTGGTTTGTGATGATGACCGGGACATTGTTTCCGCAATTCGCATTTACCTGAATGCGGAGAACTATCAGACAATTTGCACCTATAACGGGGAGGAGTGCCTGGAGGTGCTTCGGTCCCAGAAGGTTCATCTTGTCATTTTAGATATCATGATGCCGTACAAGAGCGGGATCGAAACGCTGGCGGCCCTGCGGCAGTGGTCAAACGTGCCGGTGATTCTTCTGTCCGCCAAGTCGGAGGACGTGGACAAGATTATTGGCCTGAACACCGGCGCGGACGATTATATCACCAAGCCCTTCAACCCCGTGGAGCTGATTGCCCGCGTGAAATCCCAGCTTCGCAGATATATGCAGCTCGGCGGCGGCGAGCAGTCCGGCAAGGTCATCAAGATCGGCGGCCTGTCGCTGGACGACACGACCAAATCCGTGATGGTGGATAATGAGCTGGTATCCCTGACCCCGCTGGAGTATGAGATCCTCTCGCTGTTGATGAAGAACGCGGGAAAGGTATACTCGCCCAAGGAAATCTACAAGGCTGTGTGGAACGAAACCCCGATGGGGGCGGAAAACGCGGTGGCGGTTCACATTCGGCATATCCGGGAGAAAATTGAGATCGACCCGGCGGAGCCGCGTTACTTGAAGGTCGTCTGGGGCAAGGGCTACAAGATTCACACGGGGGCGTATTAGTCATGCAGGCGAACGAGATGCGGGATTTTGCCGCCAAAGGGATCGTGAAGGTCGTCAGCTTTTTTCTCCTGATGCTTTCAGTGGGAATCTGTGCCATGTCCACCATGAGCGCGGTCCTGCTTGCCGATCACAATGCTTATTCCATTGATGGCCCCGGCTATCTGGACGGAATCGTCAATACCCTTCTGGAGCGGGACGCGGACAGCATCTGGGAGCGTCTTGCCGGGCGTCACGGGTGGGGTGAAAATGAGGGGCAGCGTTTGGTGCTTCAGGAGGAACTGAATAAGAGCTTTGATACGGATCAGTGCAATCTCCGATACGCAGTCTTCGAGGTTTTAGAGGATGGGGCAAGCAACTCACTGATGTTCAGTCCTAACGCGAAAAGCCTGAATGTCCAGAACGCGCGGTACTACAAGGAATATGAAACCGGGCACATGATCATCTGTCTGGATCTGCCCGAGGAAATGACTGTGCTGGACAAATACTACTTCACGTATCATTTCTTCGGCTTTCTTGGAAGAAACCGCTACCTGCTCCTGCTGGTTGTGACGTTGAGCTTTGTCGCCGTCGCCATCCTGCTGACTGTGCTGCTGTTTGGAGTCGGCAGAAAGCCTAGAAGTACGGCATGTTTTTTACACCCGTGGGACAGGATTCCGCTGGAAATTTATCTGTTCTGTGCCGGAATTACCCTTTTCGTTCCGTCGTTGTTGATTGTGAGGATTCCGGATCTTTTAAAAGCCTATGCGGAAGACCAGCTTTTTAAGATTGCCTTCGACGCAATGGTCTACGTCTATCGTGCGATTGTTTGTTATTTTGTTGTCATGACCATTGCAAGACGGGTCAAGGCGAAGCGGCTGCTGAAGAACACCTTCCTTCATCGGCTGATCCAATTCCTGAACCGGATGCTCTTTCAAGTGGAATGGGGGCTTCGGTTCTATGTGCGGTTTCTGGTGTTTTTCCTGCTTCTTACCGGCGCGGAGCTGGTTTGTCTGCTGCTCCTGGATCAGACCAGCCTGACGATCCTCTGGGCTGGGCGGAAGATCCTGATCTGTCTGGGCGCGGCTGTCGTGACCTATAATTTCGGCATTCTGGATCGGGACGCAAGGAAACTGATGGACGGGAACGTGACGATGCGGATTCGTACCGAAAAGCTTCTGCCGATCTTCCGCCGCCACGGAGAAACGCTGAACGGAATCAGGAAGGGAATGAAGCGGACGCTGGATGAGCAGATGCGCAGCGAACGGATGAAGGCCGAGCTGATTACAAACGTCTCCCACGATCTGAAAACGCCGCTGACCTCCATTGTCAACTATGTAGATTTGATTGAGAAGGCCGGACTGGACGCGCCGGAAACGCCGGAATACTTCGAGGTGGTGAATCGGCAGGCGGTCCGGCTGAAAAAGCTGGTGCTGGATCTGGTGGAGGCCTCCAAGGCTGCTTCCGGCAGCACAAAGGTGGAGATGGAGACGCTGGATCTGAATCTGATGCTCTCGCAGGCGGCGGGCGAGTACGTCGAACGGATGCGGGAACGCGGACTGGAGCAGGTGCTGGAGCTGTCAGCCGGCGCACTGCAGATTCGCGCCGACCCCAAGCATCTGTGGCGTGTGTTCGATAACCTTCTGGGCAACGCCACGCTCTACAGTCATTCGGATTCCAGAGTCTATATCACGACGCACGCGGAAAAGGAGAACGCCGTCGTCATCTTCCGCAACATCTCCAGCCAGCGTCTGAATATCTCGCCCGAGGAGCTGATGGAGCGCTTCGTCCGGGGCGACAGCTCCCGCAACACGGAGGGCAGCGGCTTAGGGCTCGCCATTGCCCGCGATCTGACCACGCTGCAGGGTGGAGACTTTCAGATTATCATCGACGGCGACCTCTTCAAGGCGGTCATGACTTTCCCGCTCTATCACGACGTGGAGGAATAACGCACAGCATACAAAAGGCTGCCCCCAAGGCAGCCTTTTGTATGCTCTGATGAATCAGGTGCGGCTGTTCAGCAGGCCGCGCAGGACGTTGACCACGTCCTTTTCTCCTGCGTCCGTCAAATCGGCCTCGCCGGAAACCTGAGAGAGCTTTCGCATCTCCGCCTCGTCTT
>CACXHI010000011.1 GCA_902767395.1 Oscillospiraceae bacterium | reverse complement strand
GTGAAGATGGCGCCGCCGTCGCCGTAGCAGCCCAGAGGCTTGGCAGGGAAAAAGGAGGTAGCGGAGACGTCGCCGAAGGAGCAGGCACGTTTTCCATGGATCGCACCGCCGAAGCCCTGGGCGGCGTCTTCCAGGATCTTCAGGCCATACTTCGCCGCGATCTTCTCGATCTCCGGGTAGTTTGCCGGCAGGCCGAAGAGATCCACGGGGATGATAAATTTGGGCGTCAGCTTCCCCTCCGCCAGCACCTTCTGAATCTGCGCTTCCAGCGCTGCAGGACTCATGTTGAAGGTGGCAAGGTCGATATCCACCATCACGGGGATCGCCCCGATGATGGAGGCGCAGCCCGCGGAGGCAAAGTATGTAAAGTCCGAGGTGAACACCGCGTCCCCGGGGCCCACGTCATGGGCCATCAGAGCAAGCTGCAGGGCCTCGGTGCCGTTGGCCACGCCCACACAGTGCTTCCGCCCCACATAGGCGGCAAGCTGCTCCTCCAGCTCCGCCACCGGCTTGCCGAGGATAAAGCCGGTGCTCTCAATCACGGCCTGGATCCCGGCGTCGATCTCCGGCTTCAAGGCCTCATATTGCGCGTGTAAATCACGAAACTGCATTCAGATGATCTCCTCCAGACCGTTGTCTGTTTCCCGATACCTGCGCCCGCATGCCTTGCAGACGAGGCCGGCCGGGAGCAGTTCGCCGCACTCGCAGGCCCAGCCCTTTCGCCGGGCCGGGACGCCCAGCATCAGCGCGTGTGCGGGGACATCAGAGGTCACCACCGCACCGGCGCCGATGAGCGCCCATTCGCCGACCGTGTGTCCGCAGACAACCGTCGCGTTGGCGCCGATGGAGGCGCCGCGTTTGATCAAAGTCTTCTTATAGCCCGCGGAGCCCTTCGGGTATTTTGCCCGCGGGGTCAGGTCGTTGGTGAATACGCAGGACGGGCCGCAGAAGACGTAGTCCTCCAGCTCGACCCCCTCGTAGAGGGAGACGTTGTTCTGGAGCTTGCAGCCGTCTCCGACCTTCACGTGGCTGGAGACATTCACATTCTGCCCGAGCGAGCAGTTTTTCCCGATCCGGGCGCCGGACTGAATGTGGCTGAAATGCCAGATCTTTGTCCCGGCGCCGATCTCCACGTCGTTGTCGACGACGCTTGTCGGGTGTACAAAGTAGTCCATTACGCCCTCCTCGATTCTGCCAGCGCTTTGACCAGCGCGTAACCGTCGGCACCGGTGGAGTACTCCGGCTTGCAGTCGGTATGGGCGACAAAGTAGCGCAGCTCGCGCTCCAGCGGCAGCTGGCTGTAATCCACGGGGACGATTTCCGCCTCCGCGTCGACCATCCGGGGCAGGTCCCCGGATTTCGTGACTGTGCTGAAGTCCACGGTTTTCCCGCTGAACCGGACCTGCTTGTCTCCGGCGTCGTCGAACCAGAGCATGCCGCGGCTCCCGACCACGACGACCCGCTGCTCCTTAAAGGGGTGCAGCCAGGAGACCTGAATGTGCGCCTTGACATTGTTCGGGTATTCGAGATATGCCAGCACATAGTCGCAAATATCCTTCTGCAGAAAGTATCCCTGATGGAGCACCATGCTGTCCGCCGGGCAGCCTGCGAAATAGTTGAGTGTGGCAAGGTCGTGGGGGGCGAAAGACTCAAAGACATTCTCCTCCGTGCGCACCACGCCGAACTTGATGCGGGTGGAGTACATGTAATAAATCTCACCCACGGCGCCGGAATCGATCAGCTCCTTGATCTTGTTGATGGCGGGGTGGAAGAGCAGGATGTGCGCCACCATGAAGTTGGCGCCCGTGCGCTCCGCGATCTCCACCAGCTCCCGGGATTCCTCCATGTGCAGGGTCATGGGCTTTTCGATCAGAGTGGGCAGGCCCAGCGCCAGCAGCTTTTTGCCGATGGCATAGTGGGTCTCGGCCGAGGTGGCCACCACATACCCGTCGTAGCCGCGGGCGATGGCCTCGTCGAGATCGGTGAAGGTCTCCATGCCGTATTTCGTTTTCAGCTCCCGCAGCCGCGGGGCGTTGAGATCCACCACCGCGCCGAGATTGCCCATCTCGTGCAGGGTGCGGATGTGGTTTTCTCCCCACCGGCCCCCGCCGATGACACAGATTTGTTTGCTCATAAACGAACTCCTTTGGAATGCAGTTGGTCAGGAAAGAATAAAGCGCTCACTGCCCTTGTCGGAAACGACCCGAGCCGGGTGCAGTTCTTTCCGTCCCGGATGGCATTCAGGCTTTCCACCAGGTTTCGGCCCACGAAGTCGCGGGCGCCGGTGACAAGGATTTTCATATCATCTCTCCGTCCCGCGCAGCTGCTCTTGCACGTAGTCCGTGCCCAGCAGCTTTTCCACCACGCCGTCCACATCCAGCAGCGTGGTGTTGTGGCTGGTGTAGCTCTCCTCCGCTTCGGTCAGCACCTGACCCTGGATGAAGTATTTGTCGTAGTTTAAGTCCCGGTTGTCGGCGGCGACGCGGAAGTAGCCGCCCATGTCCTCGC
>CACXHI010000010.1 GCA_902767395.1 Oscillospiraceae bacterium | reverse complement strand
CATTCATCGTCGCCGCTTTCATACGGCCACATCCAGTCCAAGGTATAATAGGTGTACTTTCCGGCCCCGAGCGTTGCCTTGTCATGTGCGCCGTCCAGCGCGGCAACCTTTTCGTACCGGTCCCGGCTGCCGACGATCCACGTGCCGTCGTAGCGATTCAGCCTGCCCCAAAGCGGGATGTAGAGATCCGCTGGGGTGATATAGGCCTCCAGCTCAACCGTATAGGTCAGCGGCACGTTTCCCGTGTTTTTGAGCTTGAAGGTGTAGGAATTCTCTGTGCCGGGGGCGATCAGCTTGTCGCCATTGTCGCTGTTGACGGTGACCTCATGGGTGCCGTTCACATAGGAGATTCGGAAAATATCCACCTTGGTGTTGGTGGTCCAGACGGTTTTATCGTCGCTGGCCTCGAAGCCGGGCTGGAACGAGGACTGCGAGCTTTGCGGTCTGATCGGCGTCGTAGGCTGCGGCGTCGGCTGGGGCGCAATGGGCAGCGGGTCCGTGGGCTGCGGGCTGATGGGCTGCGGGCTGATGGGCTGCGGGCTGATGGGCTGCGGGGTAATGGGCTGCGGTTCCGTGTTATCGGGTTTTTCAGTGCCCGCTTCTCCGGTTTCGGGCGTCTGTGTTTCCACAGTCGCTTCCCCGGGAGAAAGATCTTCCCCGGATGCGGGATCATCGATGGAGGACACTTCCCCGGTTTCGGATTCGTCGGGGTTGGATTCTTCGACAGTGGAATTCTCCTCCGTCGAGGGCGTCTCCAACTCCGTCGCGTCGGTTTCCGCATCGCCAACCGTTGCAGACGGTTCCGTATCGGCGGTGCTGACGACGGTGCTTTCCTCCGTGGAATCCAAGTCGGGCTCGGTCGGCTGCAGCTCTGCGCCAAGCAGCGAAATCGCACCCTTGTCGTCTAAAAGGTAGGTGTCCAGCTGCTTGATCACAACAATGGCAGTGGCCGCTACAAATACAAACAGGATCAGAACAGACAACCAGACCCATTTGGCGTTGCTGCGATTTGATACCTTCATCGGATGTCTGCACCCCCATTTCGTAATTGAGAATTCAGAATTGCGGTTTTTTCGATTCATGCGGATGTTCTGCGCTTTTCAATGGGCGAAGGTCGGTTCGCGCATTGAAAAAAGCAGGACGTTTTTTTGGGGGAACTCTCGGTTTTTTAACAATGGCCGCCGTTCCCGGCGGCCATTGTTGCGTTATCACCGCGAGAAGTCAGGTTTTTGAAGCCGCAGCGGACTGCAAAAACAGATGACCAAATCGCTGCAGTTTCACGGGCAATCCGCCCAAGTCCCGCCACGAGAGGGCTTGGGCGGATGCGTTATGTGAGATTAGAAAATATGGTATGGATTAGTCAACCTGCGTGACAGTAATCGAAATGGTAACACTAGCACCAAGCTTAATGTCGGACGCACTCACACCCGTGGGAAGCTCGATAGAGGAATCAGCCGCATACTGGCCAAGGAAGGTATCCGCAGCGTCGTTGACGCTAAAGGGCCACTCCCAAGTCAGCGTGTAAGTGCCGAATGCATTAGCGAGACTTGCTCCGGAATCATTGGAAGCATGAATAGTAGACATGGTGCCTCCACTAAACGTGGTATTCAGATACTCTCTGATAGCAGACAGCGGAACACCGTTACAACCGGTAACAACCGTACCATCCTTCTTCAGATAGAACTTCAGCGGATGGTATCCATCGGCACCGACCGTAAACGTGGATTCACCAATTCCGGTGAGGTTGTTATACGTACCTGCAGGGAGGCAAACATCATAAGAATCGGTATCCATCACAAAATCAATATGCACGTCCACTTCAGGATCACCGCTAATGGAGAAAGTCAACCCAGTTTCATTTTTTGTGCCGGGAGCTACAACATCGTCCGAAGACGCTGAAAGAACCGTAGTCTGTGCATCCGTAACCCCAATGTCGTATTTTTCCTCGAAGAGCGAACCGTCAGCAGTGATGTTCACACCGAACTTTGCAACACGAGCGGTATCGCTAATGCTCTTTGTTGTCACATACTTTGCAAACGTGCCGCTGATCACAGAGGTGGACAGAAGGGCAGCAATCAGAAGAACGGATGCAATTCTCATCATCTTATTCTTTTTCATGGTAATAATCTCCTTTCCGTATTTTTCGCAAGACTTTTCCTTTCTTCCCCTTCCGGGAAAGATTCCTTACCGGGCATTCAAAGTGAATGGCCCATCCGCAGAGAATGCCGCGGCATTATATCATCCCCGGACGTGGCTTCCGAAGGAAGAATATACTTAGGAATGTGTCGGACCGTTTGCAGAACCGCTGCCGGCCGCGTTTTCCCGGCTCGCCTTTTCGGCCCGAAGGGCCTCCAGCTCCGCAAGCAGCGAATCGGTTTCGCCCTGCTTGTTCTTTTCATACTTGCGGCGGCGGAGCAGGTCCCAGCCAACCAAAAGCATGATCGGAAGAACGACACATACCACCAGGCCGGCGGTGGACTGCATGAACATCGCAACGTTACCGGCGCCGGGAATTCGGGACTGATAGACGCCCACCAGCTTCTCGGCAGGAACCGGGTCTTTATCGTCCGAATTGTTGTTGTCACCACGGGTGCGGAAGAAGAGCTTTCCGTCCTCATTATACACTTCGATCACACGGTGCGTGACCGTGCTGGTTCCGTTGCCGGCCGGATCGAAGAACGAGATCACGTCGCCTACTTTGATGGACTCCGGCTTGGCCGTCTTGCAGATAATCAAATCGCCGCTCTCAATTTCCGGGTACATAGAATCGGTCAGGACGATCATCGGAAGAACACCGCCAAAGTTCGGAACCTCGTCTTTATTCAAAAAGCTCTTTGCGATGAGCGTGACGTTCACAACGAGGATCGGAACAAGAATGATGCACATGATCGTTCCGATGACCGTAAGCACCCGGTTGGCTCCCGCTTTCTTTTCTTTCGCCATAACAAACTCTCTTCCCTTCTATGAATGCGTTTTGTATTTATATTTCATCTATGCCCGGATTATATCACACGCCAACGGGAAATGCAATAGTTTTTTAAGTTTTTTTTAGAAATTTTTTTTGCATTTTTTACAAAGAAAACGGGCCGATTCATCTTTTGTTTGATTCAATCGGACAATTTAGAATCTTGTCGATTGAATGAATACATATTATCGCGTATATTCATGCTTTGCATTCATAATGCTATGGAGGAACAAACAGCTCGGAGGCTGCTCCGGTTTCGAGCAGCCTCCGAGGCTTGTGATCTGTGCGGCAGCGTACGTCGAGCTGCGGAAGTTTGACCTGTAGCGGCGCTGAAACGTAGCGGCCGTTGACCGCAGCGGCCTCTCCTTCCATCTTCGGAAAGTAGCCGTTATCTGCGGCGCTCTGGCCGACGTGGTCATCGGCCAGAACAGCGGGGCGTCTACGTGTCTGTCATCGGTTCAGCGCCCACACGCCGGCGTTGAGGTAGGCTGCGAAGGCTACCCAGAGCACGTAGGGAATTTGCAGCAGCGCCGCCGGACGGTCGATGCGGCGAAAGCGGAGAATCATCCACACGATCAGTGCCAGCAGGATCGCCAGCACGATCAGCGCGCCGCCGTAGGTCCGCAGGTTGAAAAAGAAAATGCTCCACGTAAAGTTGATTGCTAATTGCAGGAGAAACGCCTGCATTGCATCCGTTCGTTCCTCGCTTCGTCCGGAAAGGACGACGCGAGCCATCCCGATCCCCATCAGAGCGTAGAGAATCCCCCACACGATGGGAAACACAATCGGCGGAGGAGACAGCGGCGGCTTGATCACCTGTGATTTGTAGAGCTCCATGCCGTCCTGCGTCAGCCATGCCGACAGACCGCCGACCGCTTCCGTCAGCAGGATCCAAAACAGATAGGTTTTCATACTTCGTTTTTTCAAATCTAAATCACCCGGAAACAGTATATGCGTTTCCGGGTGATTTATACAGGCAATCAGTTTATACGCCAACCGGCGTCCGGTGATACGTCGTGACGATCTCGGCAACCTTCTCCGCAATATCCGGACGGTTCTCTTCGCAGGCCGCATGAAGCGCGTCAAGCTGATTCTTGAAGTTCGTCTCGTCGATAATCAACGGTTTTCCGATATGGATCAGCTCGTTCTCCGTTGTTTGAAGACCTTCCTCCTTCATCAGCATTTCCTCATACAGCTTCTCGCCAGGACGAAGGCCGGTGTATTTGATTTCGATATCCACGTCCGGTTCAAACCCCGAAAGCCGGATCATATTACGGGCAAGATCGTCAATTCGGACCGGCTCTCCCATATCCAGCACAAAAATCTCGCCCTGTTTGGCCAGCGCGCCGGCTTGCAGCACCAGAGATACCGCCTCGGGAATCGTCATAAAGAACCGGATGATATCCTTGTGGGTCACCGTGACCGGGCCGCCCTCCGCAATCTGTTTCTTGAACAGCGGGATGACGCTGCCATTACTGCCCAAAACGTTGCCGAACCGCACCGCGACGAACACCGTCTCAGAATGTCTGGCCATGGATTGAACGATCATCTCGCAAATTCGCTTCGTCGCGCCCATTATATTCGTAGGATTCACTGCCTTATCAGTGGAGATCAGAACAAACTTTCTGGCGTGGTACCGATCCGCAGCCCGCGCTACGTTGAGCGTCCCGAAGACGTTGTTCTTGACCGCTTCGTTTGGGCTGTCTTCCATCAGCGGCACGTGCTTATGGGCGGCAGCGTGGAAAACAAGATCCGGCCGATACTTGGAAAAGACCATGTTGACGCGCTCCCGGTCCCGTACCGATCCGATCAGCGTCTGAAGATTCAGATCCGGATGATTGCGGAGCAGCTCCTGCTGAATCTCATAAGCATTATTCTCATAAATGTCGAAGATAATCAAAAGTGCGGGCTTGTTTTTGGCAATCTGTCGGCAAAGCTCACTGCCGATGGAACCGCCGCCTCCGGTGACAAGCACCGTTTTTCCGGTGATATAGGCTGCAATCTTGGAGAGATCTACCTTGACACTGTCACGTCCAAGAAGATCCAGAACGTCCACGTCGCGCACCTTCTCCAGCGCAATTTCCCCATTTGCAAGCTGAAAAATACCGGGGAGAATCTTCAACCGACAGCTCGTCTGCTGACACAGGTTGACGATTTCGCGTTTATCCTTTGCGCTTGCCGTCGGAATGGCCAGAACGATTTCTTCAATCTTGTATTGTTCCACCACGGCTTTGATGTCGTAGCGATTGCCCACAATCTTGACGCCGCGAAGATAGCTGCCGCGCTTGGAATAATCGTCGTCCACAATACATACGACGTTGTTGAAGGATTTGACACTTGTTTGAAACTCACGCAAAACAATCGCGCCGGCGCTGCCGCCCCCGATCAGAAGCGTCCGAATCTCCGAAGTTTTTTCCTCCGGGCGGATTAAGGAACGCATGATCCGGTATCCCATTCGGGAGAGCCCAACGCCCAAGATCAAGAGCATACCGCCGATGAGCGGATAGCTAAACGGGAAGCTTGTCAGCCCTGCAACATTTGCCGCAAGCTTCAACACGCTGAACAGCGCACAGGCCACGACGATACGAATCAGTTCGTCAATGCTGGCAAATCTCCAAAGGCTGTTATAAAGCTTGAAGGGAATGAAAATCAGAACCATGAAAACAGACGTAATCAGAGAGTACTCGAAGTAGTACTTCATGAACGACCGTGATTGCACCGCACTGACGTTAAAATCAAACCGCATGAGCAGCGCAAGCAACGAGGTCAGGTTCAAAATCACAACGTCCAAGACAATTAAAAGTGCGACTCGAATGATTTTCGGCCTCTTGCTTCCTGTCCCTATTCTCATAGTACCACTTCCTCAAAAAAGTCGCCGCAGCGGGATCCGTGTCGGCGCGAAAGAAATAAGCTAAAAACGCTTCTATTGCAACGATTTTATCACAAAGCCGTCCATAATGCAACGTTTTTTTGACAGTTTTTTGACGCTTCTCCGTAACTGTTTGTAACAATTCAGACCTGCGGAGCAAGCAGAAATCACCAAAACAAAAAGCAGACCGTCGGAGCGTTTCCGACGATCTGCTTTATGCTTTCGGATGGAATTTGTTGTAAACCGATTTCAGGTTTTGCTTGACAATCTGCGTGTAAATCTGTGTGGAAGAAATATCACTGTGACCAAGCATCTCCTGAATGGAGTGAAGATCCGCGCCGTTCTCCAGAAGGTGGGCCGCAAAGCTGTGTCGAAGGGTGTGCGGCGTAATCTCCTTCTGAATATTGGCAGTCTGCTGATAGTGCTTGATAATCTTCCAGAAACCCTGCCGAGACATGCGTTCCCCGCTCAGATTAACAAACAGCGCCTGCTCCGTCGGCTCGGCAATCATGCTGGGGCGAATTTGTGTCACATAGGTTTGGATCGCCCGAATCGCAGCAGGATACAAGGGAATGCTCCGTGCCTTTCCGACATTTGCGCAGCGGATAAACCCGCCCGGCAGGTTGACGTCCTCGACGTTCAGGGAAATCAACTCACTGACGCGAATCCCAGTTGCATACAGGAGCTCCAGCATGGCCTTGTCCCGATACCCCTTCGGATCGGTACACTGTGGCTGCTCCAGCAGAAGCTCCACCTCCCGACCGGTCAGAATCTGCGGAAGCTTCTTCTCTACCTTGGCCAGATGGATTAACTTTGCCGGATTCTGCTCCGCGAAACCGGACGTGACAAGGAAGCTGTAGAAGCCCTTGATGGAAGCCAGACTTCGCGTGACCGTGGCGGACGATTTTCCGTTATTGGTCAGCCACGCAAAGTAGACGGTCAGTTGCTCAACACTCACCTGCTCCAAGGCACAGTCCAGCATCTGCGCAACATATCTATCAAATTGTCTGATATCCCGTATGTAGGAAGCAACGGTGTTGGACGAAGCTTTTTTAACGTCCAGCAAAAAGCGCTCATACAGTTCAACCGAATCGTTCATAAAAGAATCTCATTTCAAATCCAAAGGTTAAAACAGAATGTTCTCCAGAAAAACCGCGAGAAAACCGGCGCCGATGGAGGTCAGCAAAAGAAACAGATGCGATGCGCCGCGACGGGTATCCTCCGTCCAGACCGTTCCGACGTAGAGAAGCACCGGCAGCGTCAAAGCCGCTTCCATCAGCAGCTTCGTAAAAAGAACACGTCCGGCTCCAGCTCCGCAAATCGAGGCGGCGCAGAGCAAATAGGAAATCAAGAAGCCTTTTGCGAGAAAAAGCAGCGCAATCATGCCTCGGCTGCGCACAACCAACGCAACACTCATGAAAGCAGGCAGAATTGCGGAGCGTAGAAGAGAACGAACCAGAGAGACATGATCCCGCGAGGCTTCCGAGAAAACGTCCAGATAGACCGCTTCACTCTGAATCATCCATTTTGCGCAAAGCGCCCCCAAAACCGAGCCAAGCAAAAGGAAAACGGAAAGCTTGATACACGTTTCACGCCGAAACGGAACGGTGCAAAAACAACGCCGAACTGCCATAAAAGCGCCCCTTTTCACAAGATGTTGTGGTGAAATCAACAGGGGACACTATTTAGGCGGTTGGATTATTTTTACCAGCGTACCTCTCTTTTGTTCCCTGCTAATATACTCGAATTCTGCTGATATTTCAAGAGTTTTTCTCGAAACAAACGATTTTTGTGAATTATTTACAGATATTATGTTTACTGCGTTATGTCAACTCGAAAACCGTTTCAAGGATTGGTGGTCTTCAATCGTTTCGCCCCACCACATCTTGTATTCTCTTCCGAAATCGTCCTTGAAGGGGTATCGGCAATAAGCACAAAGGTTACACATAGCGGGAGCGTCTCTGTCGTGCGCCGAGAAGCCCTCCGATCAGGACGGCGCCAACGGTCATTGCCCCCGTTACTGCGAGATTCGCCGGAGCGCTCTCCCCTGCTATCCCACAGATCCCTACAAGCAGCAAAAAGCAGAAGCCCCCCGCCGCCGCCGCGCAGAGCAGCTTCGCTTTCTCCGAGCGCCCTGCCGCAATCCAGCATCCTGCGATGCCGGACATCGCATAGAATACCTTTGTCAGAATCGGAAGCGCGGTTAGCTGCATTGTCCCGCGATGCGCGAATAGCGCAGAGACGGTGACGCCGATCAGATAAACTCCTATCGCTGTGAGCGTGCCGAGCCCGATGCTGCTCAACTGGCCCGAATGCTTTCTCGCCCCGGAACGTCCATTAGAAAAACGCTTCATGGTCAACTCCCCTTTCTGTCTGAGTCTATGTCCAAACAGGAAAAACATTCCGCTGCCTCTTGTTTTTTCCGGCGCGGAACCGTATAATGGAGTCGGAGGTGATTACAGTGCGTTATCTTCCGCCACGGCGGCATCGAGGGGCGCTCATTTTCGTGCGCGAGGATCCAGAGGAATTGCACGGCCTGACGCCCCAGCTCCAAGAAGAGAACTGTCGGCGTTCGTGCGAAATGAAGAAGATCCCAGTGGTCCGTGTCGTGCGGGTTTCCTGTCACTCCGACGAATCCCTCCTGAAGCTCAAAGACTTGTTGTTTGAGCTCCCCGAAGGGGTAGACGCCATCCTTGCCGCCCGCTTCTATTGCTATTCCAACCAGCTTCGGGAGCTTGCCCTTATGTGTTTGCAGTTTCAATGCCGCGGTGCTTGGGTCTATAGCTTGGAATTCTGCTTCCCTATCCATCGTCACCTGATGGTTCTGCGGCCTGCAGACTACGATGAAGCAGACCGAATCTGCGAGGAGCTAAACCGTCAGCATGAAGCAGAGCTGGCAGCACTCCGCGCTCAGAAAGCAGAATCGGGACCATCCGAGGTTGCTGCAGCCGGCGAATAAATCCAAGGAACGTTATTTCTTGCAGTGAGCGTCGGAATTACCCTGCCTTTTCAACAGGCAGAAGGCACGTCAATGGAAACAGGATCCATTGGACGTGCCTTCTGTTATTTACAATTATCGCCGGCCTTCAGGGCGTTTTCAGCGCGTATCTTTTTCCTACTTTAGTTAGGATTCCTTTTCCGGCCACCGGGGAAGGGAAAAAGTCGCCTCTCCGAATCTGAACACCACATCCGTGCAAGCAGGATTCCCGTTGGGATTGTTCGGGGTCTTGTCTATCGCCTGTGCGATGATGAAGGGAACCGGCCCCCAGTGATCAGACTGCATTTTGGCTCGAATCGGGGACCATCCTCCGCCTTGCGTTCCGAAGAAGCCGCCCGCAACGGAATAGTACGTCCGAGAACCGTTTCCGAACAAAATGGTCAGTGTGTTGAAGCGGTTTGCCCCGCTGAGATAAAAATCGACGTTACAAGGGTTTGTACTTGAGATTGGAAACCCTTCGGTTCGGTTATAAATGTCAATTGTCCCAACCGTAAACAGGACCTCATCGAATTCAATGTAGTTCTTTCCGAAGTCTGCTATCACATAGTTGTTCGTAATCCCCATTTCGCTCAAAGTGGGAAACGCTTTCCCTCTGCTTACCTTACTCCATGCGGCATCCACAGCAGACGCATCATTTTGACTGATCCATGGGCTCAACTGTATGACCTGTTCAATTTGGTATCCATTGGGATCTGTTTCGCTCGAAGAGTACTGATAAAAAGGAATCTCAT
>CACXHI010000009.1 GCA_902767395.1 Oscillospiraceae bacterium | reverse complement strand
GAGATTCATCAGCAGATAGCCGACCGCCAGCGCGCCGACGGAGATCATCGCCACGGAGGCGTCGCCCTTGATTCTGGCTCTCTGCCCGGTGGACAGAAGCAGGACGGCGCAGAGGATCGTCACCGGCATGATCAGGAGCATATCGTTGGTCAGGCCGACCACGGCGGCAACCGCCATTGCGCCGAAGGCCACATGGCTCAGGCCGTCCCCGATGAAGGAGAAGCGCCGCAGCACCAGCGTCACGCCCAACAGCGAGGCGCAGAGGGCGACCAGCACGCCGACAAGCAGGGCGTTCTGGACTAAGCTCATTTCCAGAGCTTCTTTCAGACTCATTTGTTGTTCCCTCCCCGCTCCAGATAGTGTGCGCCGGTCTCGCTGCGCAGGTAGTCCTCCACCGGGCCGAAGTAGATGTGCGCGCCGACGTGCAGAATATGGGTGGCGTCGCGCAGGGCGGCCTCCAGATCGTGGGAGATCATCACCACGGTGATCCCATCCCGTCGGTTGAGGGCGGCGATGAGCTGGTACATCTCCGTCGTCACCTTCGGGTCCAGTCCCGCCACCGGCTCGTCCAGAAGCAGGAGCTTCTTCGTGGCGCAGAGAGCCCGGGCAAGCAGAACCCGCTGCTGCTGGCCGCCGGACAGCTCCCGATAGCAGCGCCGGGCCAGCGGCTCGATCTCCATGCGGCGGATGTTCTCCCACGCCAGCGCCTTGTCCGCCTTGCCATAGAAGGGCCGAAGGCCCTGCCGCCCCTGACAGCCGGAGAGCACAATTTCATAGACGCTGGCAGGGAAGTCCCGCTGCACCACGGTCTGCTGGGGCAGATAGCCGATCTCGCTCTGCCGCAGACCGTCGCCGGTCAGAATGCGGCCCTTGAGCGGATGGATCAGCCCCAGAATGGTTTTCATCAGCGTGGATTTGCCGGAGCCGTTCTCGCCCACAATGCAGAGATAGTCTCCCGCGTGTACCTCAAAAGAAATATGCTCCAGAATGGCCTTTCCCTCATAGCCGAGGGAGAGGTCGTCACAGGTCAAAAGCGCCATGGCAAGCACCACCTTCAAAAATCAGAATCGAGACTATTCAGTAAACAGAACGTGCGCAGGGAATTGTGCGGTGCGGCCTTAGTTCAGCGCCTGCTTGAGTACCTCCAGATTCTTCTGCATGGCGCCGAGGTAGGTCGCGCCCTCGGCAACGCCCTGAGCGGTGACGGACTGGAGAGAATCCAGCGCAAGAATCTTCGCGCTCTGCGCCTTGGAATTGGCGATCACCGTCTCAGCCATGCGGTCGGTGGAGCTTTCCAGCTTCATCACGTAGGGCAGACCCAGCTCGTCCAGCTTGCCGACCAAAAAGTTCACAGTCTCGAAGGAGGCCTCCGTCTCCGCCGAGCAGCCGGCGAAGGCTGCGTAATAGCTCAGACCGTAGTCGTCCACCAGATAACGGAAGGGGAACCGGTCGGCAAAGAGCAGGGTCTTGCGGGGCGCGGCCTCCACCGCCGCGCGATAGGCTGCGTCAAGGGCGGAGAGCCGGTCGATATAGGCTGCGCAGTTGGCGCTGTAGACGGCCTCTCCGTCTGGATCGACTTCGATCAGCTTGTCCCGAATGGCGGTGCAGAGGGTCCGGGCGTTGGACAGGGAGAGCCAAACGTGCTCGTCATATTCCGGCCCCTCTTCTTCCTCGCCCTCGTCCTCGTCTTCGGCCTCCATGCCCTCGACGATCTCCTCCTCCTTGACGGCCTCGCCCAGCACGTCCATGAGGCAGATCGCCTTGAGCGCAGGGTTGGTCGCCTGTGCCAGCGCGTCGGAAACCCACTTGTCCGACTCGCCGCCCACATAAATGAACAGGTCGCAGGTGGAAACCTTATAAATATCCTCCACCGTAGGCTGGTAGCTGTGCAGGTCGGCGCCCTTGTCCAGCAGGAGGGTCAGTGCCACGTCGTCGGAGCGTTCCCCGATGATCTGGCGCGCCCAGTCGTAAGCCGGAAAAATCGTCGCAACGACGGAAAGCTTCTTCCCCGTCACGTCAGGCCGGGTGGTGGACGCAGTTTCCCCGGAGGGGGTGCTGCGCGTGCCGGTTTCGTTGGAATTCCCGGCGCAGCCGACCAGCAGACCGAGAAGCAAAGCGGCGCAGAGCGCCAGCGGAATCAGTTTCAGTTTCATATTGGATTCATGCCTTTCATTCAGTTCAATTCTATTTTTTTGTTGAAAACAGCAGCGTCAGAGTCAGGAACACAGCGAGGGCTTTTCTGTTTTGCCGCATGATCGTTTCCTCACTTTCCACCGCATTCCGTCCCGGTTTTGTGACGTTCTGCGGGCAATTGCTCTTTTTCCCCGCTGTGTTGTTGCAATCGGCAGGCCTCGCAGGTGCCGTAGAGCACGGTGTCGGCTCGATCCACGGCAAAGCCGTCGAGCCGGGCAATGGAGGCCAGCAGAGTCTCCGTCTCCGCTTCGTCCATGTGGAAGGTCTTGCCGCACTGCTTACAGCTCAGATGAAGGTGCTCCCGGCATTCCTCGGCCTGCATATATTGATAAAAAACCTCGCGGCTGCCGTTCTTCGCCACTCGGCGCACGGCGCCGTCCTGCTCCAGCGCGGCAAGGTTGCGGTAGATTGCACTGACGCTGATCTCCGGGATGTCCTGCGAGATCTGGCCAGCCGTCAGCGTTTCGTCGGCGTGGCTGTGGAGATAGGAGAGCAGCCGCTTTCTGGGTTGGGTCATATAAGCTTGCATCGGTCCCTCCATTCTGCGACTCATTCGCAATTTGAATCGTGCCCATGATACCACGACCCGTTGGCCTTGTCAAGAACAATTTGCGAATGATTTGCAAATCTAAACCGTTAGAAAAAGAAAAAACAATTGCTATTCTCGACAAAAGGGTGTATAATATTATGTAACTATCATATGGCATAGGAGGCCCCTATGGCTGCATATCAACGATTTCAGGTTTTGTCTGCCGCAAGGCAGAACCTCTTTTTGCCGGACAGCCCCGTGTGGGTGAGCCGGTATCAGCTCAGCCGGGATCAGGAGAGTGGAAAGCGTCTGCTCCAGACCCGGATGGTCAACTGCGCGGAGAAGGATATCCAGCAGGTTTTTTTGCGCGTCGTCTGCTTTGACGAGCGCCGCGAGCGCCTGACCCAGCTTGAGCTGGTTCCCATCGAGACGCCGCGCGTCAAGCCCGGCGAGGTCTTTGGCGACGACAAGCTGGTGGAGCTCTCCGTGCGCGGCGCGGTCTTTGCCGAGGTCTACGCCCAGCGTGTCCGCTTTACCGACGGCAGCGCGTGGGACGAGACTGATCCTCACCGCTAACTCGCCTTCCCGAGCCCGGAGCCCGTCCGCCCCGAGGATGCGCACTACGAGCTGCTTGCCGAGCGCGCCCTCTCGGGCGGCGTGCAAAACGCCTTCTATTTCCGCTCGCAGCAGGGCCTGTGGCTGTGTACCTGCGGTCTGCCCAACGCCAGCCGCACCCGCCGCTGCGTCCGCTGCGGCGCCGACCGACTCTGGCTGGAGCAGCACATGGACCGCAACCTGCTCGACACGCCCCCACGCGCACCGGAGCACGCGCCGGCGCCCCCGGTCATGCCCTTCCCCGCGCCGATGCGGGAGGACCCCTATCCTCCCATGCAGCCCACCATCATCCTCCAGCCCGCCCCCGAGCCTGCGGCGGAGACCGGGGAGGCAGCCGTGCCCGAGCGCAGCCGACGCGCGGGCCGGATCGCCGTGATTGCGGCGGCGTCCGCGCTGACGCTGGGGCTTGCCGCCTTCTGCACGGTGCAGTTCCTGCTGCCTTATCTGCACTACCGACAGGCTCTGCGCGAGCAGGCCAGCGGCGACTATGATCACGCCGTGGAGCTGTTCCGCGAGCTGGGCGACTATAAGGACAGTGTCGAGCAGATCGAAGAAACGCTGGCGCAGAAGGCCCTTCGTATGATGAACGAGGGCAGCTACCAGCAGGCGATGGATCTTCTGGACTCGCTGGAGGGCTACGACGACTACAAGGCCGACTGCCTCTATGCGCTGGGCGTGCTGGCCTACAACGACAAGGACCCGGATCGGGCCATGACCTATGTGAACAAGCTGGATGAGCGCTATCCCAACTACGAGAAGACCGCCGAGCTGCGGCGCTACTGCCTGTACAGTCTGGGCAACCGTGAGGCGGCCGCAGCCGCCGACGCAGCCGACCCCGACACGAAGCTGGCGCACTATCAGAAGGCAATTTCGTGGCTGGAGCAGGTGGGCGACTACGAGGACAACGCGGAGCGTCTGGCCGAGTGCCGCTATCGCATCGCCGGCATTTTGCGCGACAAGGGCGAGCTTTTGGAGGCCATCGAGGCCTTTGCCGCTCTGGGCGAATACAAGGACGCCGCCTCCTACCGCCGCGAGTGCATGATGAGCTATGCCCGCGAGCATGTGGAGAAAACCGACGACACCACGATGCAGTTCCTGACGGAGCTGGCAAACGAGGGGATGTCGGAGGCCCAGCACCTTTTGGACCGCATCAACGGCAAGGGCTTCAGCTTCCGCGTTACCCTCGGCCCGGCGGACAACACCGGCAGGCTGAAGGCCGTTTCGGATCTGTCGCAGGTCTATATTCACTATCAGGTCGAGCAGTCGGATGAAAACGGCGCGGTTCTGGTGCTGGTGCTCTATACCCTGCCCGACGGGCGGGAGGGCCGCGCCCTTCTGAACAACGACCACAGCACCGCAGGCGTTCGCGGCTGGGCGGAATTCCCCTTCCCCACCAACTGCGCCCAGCAGGGCAGCGTGACGCTGACCTTCTACGATTCCATGCGCGGCGAGGAAGTGGAGCCGCTGGAGCAGGTTGCCTTTGAGCTGATCCCGAACGGGAGCGCCCCGCGCCGGGACAGTGTACCGAACAAGGACGACGTACCGAACAAGGACGACGTACCGAACAAGGACGACGTACCGAACAAGGATGAAACGCCCAATCCTGGCGATATCTCCAATTCAGGCGGCGACACGGGCGTGGACATCGTACTGCCGGGGAACTGACCGATGCGGCTGGACTTTGCCCCGATGGAGGGGATCACAGGCCGCGTCTTCCGGGAGGTCCACGCCGCCTGCTTTGCAGGGGTCGATCGCTATTGGATGCCCTTTTTCTCCCCCACGGCTGCCGGTGCGCTTACGCCCAGACAGCGCCGCGATTTGGAGCCCGGCCCGCTGGGGACGCCGCGGCTGGTGCCACAGATCCTGACCCGCGACGCGGAGGCCTTCCTCTGGGCTGCCGCCGCCCTTGCGGAGCTGGGCTACGCGGAGGTCAACCTGAATCTGGGCTGTCCGTCCGGCACCGTCGTCAGCAAGGGCAAGGGCGCGGGGATGCTCCGCGCCCCGGCGTCGCTGGACCGCTTTTTGGATGCGGTGTTTGCCCGCTCCCCTCTGCCGATCTCCGTCAAGACGCGCATCGGCTTCGAGGACGTGCAGGAGTGGGAGGCCCTGCTTCCCATCCTTGGCCGCTATCCGATTCGGGAGCTGACCGTCCATCCCCGCACCCGGCGGGAGCTTTACCGGGGCGGCGTACACCGCGAGGCGGTGTTGCGCGCACTGGAAGCTCTGTCGATCCCTCTGCGATATAACGGCAATCTCTTTACCCCGGACGGGATTCGCCGTCTGGAAACGGCCTGTCCCGGTCTGTCCGGGGTCATGGTGGGGCGCGGCCTGCTGGCCGACCCCGCGCTGGCGACCCGGCTGCGGGGCGGCGTCCGGGAGCGGTCGGCCCTGCTCGCCTTCCACGAGACGCTGGCGGAGCGATATTTGGCAACCATGCATCCGGACGGAGCCGTGCTGCCGAAGTTCAAGGAGCTTTGGGTCTTTCTCTCCCTGCTGCTGGAGGACGGCGCACCGTGGAAGCGTCTGCGCAAATGCAGCCGCTGGGCGGACTTTCATCCGCTGGCGCTGGAGCTGCTCCGAAACGCGCCCCTGCGCGACGAGGCGGATTTCTCCCGCCTGGATCAGCGCGAGAGCTGGTAAGATATTTGAGCAATCAGCAATAGACGTTCGATTTGACGCATACAGTTAAAGATGAAGGAGGATTTCTATGAATTGTAACAAGTGCGGAAAGCAGATTCCGGATGACTCGGTTTTTTGTCCGAGCTGCGGCACACCCTGCGAGGCGGCGCCCGCGCAGGTTCCTCACCCCATTTCGCAGCCCGTCGAGACGGTGCAGCCCATTGCGGCGGAGCCTGCCGCTGCGGGCGAGCCGCCCCTTGAAGCGAAAAAGCGCTCCGGCGGCAGAGGCATTCTGCTCGGTCTCGGCTGCCTGCTGCTGGCAGCCGTCATCGGCTTCGGCGCATGGTTCCTGCTCCGGAAGAACAGTCCCGAGGCCAAGCTGCTCCAAGCGGCGAAGAACAGCGTCTCCGATCTGGGCGACTATCTGAAGGAACTGCCCAACCTGCGCACCGTGATGGAACATCTGGACGCCATCGACCTTGAGAACGCCCTGCACGTCGAAGCAAACGTGGCTGCCTCGTCGCAGGCGGATTATGGAGACACAACCTTCGTTTCGTCCACCAAGCTCTCGGCCTCCTTCGACTGGGACCACACGGCAAAGAAGGCGCTCGGCTCTTTGCTCTACCAGACGGATTACGCTTTCGATGAGGAAACGCAATCCCTTTCGCTTCCCCTCACCGTCTATGCCGACGAAGCGGAGCTTCGCATGACCTCCGCCGCCGCGCTGGAGGAGGGCGAGTATCTTTCGCTTCCCATTCAGGATCTGCCCGCGCAGTGGAACGCCTCCGCATTTTCCGAGCTCACCGGAATCACCCTGCCCGACGATCTGGAGCTGGAGCTGAACAAGCAGGCCGGGGAGGCCGATCTCGAACAACTGCTACAGGATCGCTACGGCGACGACTGGGAAAAGTTTGCCAAGTCTGTCGAGGTGCGCAAGTATGACGGCGTCTCTCCCTTCGGCACGGAGGGCACGACCTATGAGCTGGTCTGGGACCGTGCGCTTCTGAAAAAAATGGCGGACGACGCAGACATGGCCAACGTGATCAATGAAATGCTGTCGAACAGCCCGCTGTTCTACGTGGAGAACGACCGGCTCACAGGCCTTTGGCTCTCCAATGCCAACGCAGGCGAAGCCCTCACCCTCCGTCTGCTTGGGGGGCAGAATCCGTGGGAGCACCTGACTCTCACCGTCCAGCCGACGGGAGCCTCCGACCGTGCCGCCCCCACGGAGGTCTTGGACGTGACCACGTCCAAAACCGCCGACGTGCTGCGCATCGACGCGGTGCACAAGTACGTGAAGGCAGACGGCAGTGAGGAGCAGGACCTTCCCGCAGCCATTGTTTACAACGACAACGACGGCAGCTTCCGCTTCCTGACGGACGACGAGCCGGAGGAGGAGATGCCCACCGTCACGCTGACGCCGACGGACGACGGCGCGCGCCTGTACGTCCAGATTCTCGACGACCGGAACTTCGACGAGGACGCCTCCTATGAAAATCACTCCGCCGCGGAGGTCAGCCTTGTTCTGAGCGGGAAGGCTGCGCCCATCACCGCCCCCGGCAACAAGCCTATCGAGCTGCTGAAGCTCTCCGAGGAGGAGCTGGAGGCGCTGTTCACCCGCATCGGAGAAAAGTTGGAGCCCGTGCTCGGCTCCACGTTCGAGTAAAACCCACCAACGAAAAGGGCAGACTCTGCACCGCTTTTGCGGGGAGGAGCCTGCCCTTTCATCAAGCAAAAGGAGGGAATCTCTGTGAGAGGACTACAAAGCGAGGATTACCGGGAGCCGGACTGTCTGTTCTGCAAGCCGACGGACCACACCGGCGTCAAGCCGGTGGATCTGCGCCGGTGTCTGGAACGGCTCGACGCCCTGCTGGGGCGGAACGACTACGCGGCAGCCCGGCGGCATTTGGACTACTGGAGGGCCGAGGCGCTGGCGGGAAACGACCTGCGCGGCCTTTTGAGCATTGAAAACGAGCGCATGGGCCTGCTCCGCAAGCTGGGCGACGAGCCTGCCGCCAACGAAGCGGCGGAACACGCCCTTGCGCTGATTCCCCGCACCGGGCTGGAGGACACCGTCACCGCCGCCACCACGTTCCTCAACGCGGCCACGGTCTGCAAGCGCTTTGACCGCGCCGCCGAGGCCCTGCCGCTTTACGAACAGGCGCGGAGCATCTATGAACGCGAGCTTGCCCCGACGGATGAACGGCTGGGCGGGCTGTACAACAACATGGCGCTGGCGCTGGTCGATCTGGGCCGCTATGCCGAGGCGCGGACGCTGTATGAGAAGGCTCTTTCCATCATGGCAGGCCAGCCGAACGGTGCGCTGGAGCAGGCGGTCACGGAGCTGAATCTGGCGGATCTGGCCGCCGCCGAGCGGGGGCTTTTGGAGGCCGAGGAGGAAATCGAGGCGCGGCTGGATCGGGCGTGGGCGCTTTTGAACCGGGCCGACCTGCCCCGTGACGGCTACTATGCCTTCGTGTGCGAGAAGTGCGCCTCCTGCTTCGGCTATTACGGACGGTTCGCGGACGAGCAGACGCTGAAACAGCGGGCGGAGGCGCTCTATGCAGGGACTTGAATTATCCAGAGCATACTTTGAAGCTTACGGCGCGCCGATGCTCCGCGCCCAGTTTCCGGACTGGGCGGATCGGTTGGCGGTGGGGCTGGTGGGCAGCGGGTCGGAGTGCTTGGGCTACGACGACGCGGTTTCGCAGGATCACGACTTTGAGCCGGGCTTCTGCATCTTTCTGCCCGAGGAGGACGTGCTGGATCGGAAGACGGCCTTTCAGCTTGAACGGGCCTATGCCAAGCTGCCGGGGGAGTTTCAGGGCTTTTCCCGCCCGAAGCTCTCTCCCGTGGGCGGAAACCGCCGGGGCGTGATTCGGCTGGGTGACTTTTTGGAGGCCCGCACAGGACGCCGGGACGGAAGTCTCTGCCTTGCAGACTGGCTCCGCTTGCAGGAGCAATATCTGGCGGAGGTCGTCGGCGGGGCCCTCTTCTGGACGGGCGACGGGGAATTCGCCGCCATCCGGGCACGGCTGGCGCACCAGCCCGCCGATGTGCGGCGCAAAAAGCTTGCCGGCCGCCTGCTGCTCATGGCACAGGCAGGGCAGTACAACTACCTGCGCTGCGTCGCCCACGGCGAACCGGCGGCGGCCCAGCTCGCCGTCGGGGAATTCGTCCGCCACGCGATTGCCGCAATCTTCCTGCTCAACGAGCGGTATCTGCCCTATTACAAGTGGCAGTTCCGCGCCCTGCGGGCGCTGCCCCTGCTGGGCGGCGAGGCAGAGAGCTTCGAGTTGCTGCTGACCACGGACAACAGCGGCCAGATGGTGCAGGCCAAGGCCGACCTGATGGAGCAGACCGCCACCGCCGTGATCGGCGTCTTGCAGGATCAGGGCCTCACCGAGGCCGTCTGCGGCGATTTGGAGAGGCACGCCTATTCCGTCAACGATCAAATCACCGACCCCGACTTGCGCAACGCGCACGTTCTGCTTGCGGTGGACTGAGCGAGAAAAATGATTGAGCGCCCACCGATCCGCGCCCACGTTGACGCAGCGGCGCACGTCAGTGCGCCACGGTTCCCGCTTGACGAAACGGAGGGGACCGGATTCTTCGCTTTGCTCAGAATGACCTGCGGGGGACAGGTGTAGGAACACACGTTGCGCGTCCCTACACACGGGGAATCAAAAAGAACGCACCCGACGACAGGTGCGTTCTTTTGATTCAAATGAGATTACTGGGCCTTCTTGGCGTCGTTGGCGGCCTTCTTGGCGGTCTCCACGAGGGAAGCGAAGGCGGTGGGATCGGCAATCGCCAGCTCGGACAGGGCCTTGCGGTTCATCTCGATGCCGGCCTGCTTCAGACCGTACATGAACCAGCTGTAGTTCATGCCGTAGGGCTTGACAGCCGCGGAGATACGGGTGATCCACAGACGGCGGAAGTCGCGCTTC
>CACXHI010000008.1 GCA_902767395.1 Oscillospiraceae bacterium | reverse complement strand
GTCCTTCATCTTCTTGACAGTTTCGGGAGTGGCGGAAACGCGGCCCTCACCGTGCATAATTTCTCTGGGAATACCGATCACCATAAGTACAGATCCTTTCGTAAAGAAAATTTTTTATTGATCAAGCCGCAGGGCGGCGTTGATGACACGCTCAGCTCTCCGCCGGGAGAATGCAGACCTCCCGTTTGTTGTTGGAGAGCACCACGTTGGTTCGGGTCAGGGAGACGCCGTGAATGGATTTGATGTCATTGAGCACTGTTTCGAGCGACACGCCGGAGACTGTGACGACCTTCAGGATAAAGTCGAAATCTCCTGCAATGTAGTAACACTCTGCAATGGCGCTGTGGGCATTGACCGCGTTGACAAATCCTTCGTAATACTTGGGATGATCCAGCCGGACGTAGATGAAGGCAACGCGGCCGTTTTCCAGCTCGGGGTCCAGCAAAATGGTGTACTGCCGGATGAGGCCGGAGGTTTCCATCTTGCGAATGCGTTCAATGACAGCCGAGGTGGAAAGGCTGATGCGTGCGCCGATTTCCGTGGCGTTGGCACGGGCGTTTTCCTTTAGACAACCGAGAATTTTCAAGTCCACTGCGTCCATCTGCCAAACCCTCCCTTTTACTGCTTGTATTGTACCACGATACCGAAAAAAGTAAAGCGTTTTTTTATTTTTCAAAAGATATTCGTGATTATAGACAGATTTGCTCAATTTTCTTCGGCATTTTGCAGAGCTTCGCGCTGAAAACGTGGATATTCCGAATGGAATAATGAAATCCTGACGTCGGTTTCTCTTTCGCGCGCTTTATTCTTCCTCGGCATCCAAAAACAATTCTTCAGCGAGCTGTTGTGCATGAATCAAAATCTCCCGTGCAGTTTCCTTTTTTCCACAATCCAGCGCCTCGATTGCATTTGTTGCAGCATGAAACAAGACCATATACATTTTTTGATATAACGAATCAGATTCCATATTCGTTCACCTCCACACGGATTCTATCATATTTTGAGAAAATACGCAAGTGCGTACACGCAAAAGCGATTTTTTCTGTAACATGACCGTGAGGTGATTTCAATGTGTGTAAAAGATGCGGTTGCGGCACGGTTTCGTGAGCTCTGTGACGAACGGGAGCTTCGGCCCAATGCGTTGGCCGCCCAAGCAGGCGTGACCCCTTCTACGGTTTACAGTATGCTTGATGAGAGAAGACGGGATATTTCAATCGTTACCATCAAGAAGCTTTGCGACGGTTTGGAAATCACGCTTGGGGAATTCTTTTCTTCGCCCGTGTTTGACGGCTTGGAGCAGGAAATCGAATGAGAAAAGAATTGCAGAAAAAGCTTGCTTTTTGCGGCCAAATACGCTATGATAGGCTCGGTTCCGCAGAGAGTAGGGTATGCGCGTCGGGGATTCCTCCCCGGTAGTGCCACCGGATGGGAGGTTGCCGGTGGACGAATAGCCGTTTGGCTTGCGATGCACGCCCGCCGCCGCTCTGTAATTTCATGAACCCCAACCTCCTCCCTGATCGGAGGATTTTTTATGCCTGAAAACACGATTTGCTCGCAAAACCGCCAAACAAGCACGGAGTGCCTGGAGTCCCGGATTCTCGGGAAGACCCTGGCAAAGCTCGCCCTGATTTGCAGTCTGCTGTTTCTGCTCAGCGATTTTCTGTTTGCTTCCACTGCCCCTCAGGCGGCGGCCTTCTTCTCCACGCTGAAGAAGGCGGATTTTCTTTCGGCCTGCCTCTTGATTCTGGAGTTCCTTCTGCCTGCCGCCGCCTGCGTCACTCTGCTGATTGCCTTTGCGGAGGAGGACTGGCGAGGCTCAGTCTGCTTCCCTGTCTCCGTGCTCCTCTATGCCGGGCTTCTGCTCTGTATGCTCCTCGAGCGCATCACCGGGCGAACCGAATTCCTTTTTGTGGAGCTTGAGCTGCTGGTGGGCTGCGGTCTGTTTGGTTCCGCTGTGGGACTGGCGGTGCTCTGCTTCTGCAAAAAGAAGACGGAGACCATGACGGCGGTGGTCGGTGTGATTCATCTGCTGTTCTGGATCGGCTACAGTGTCCTTCTGCTGTCCGGGTTTTTTGGCGCCGGGGGAGAGAACTACGGAGCGCTTCCGGTCTCCCGTGACGGCGTGGTGTTCACTGCCCTTTCTTCCGTCTTTGCGTCTCAGAACCTGCGAAACGGCGACTTCGGCCTGTCCGGCCTGCTGTATTCGACCCATTTGTTCTGGCCGTTCCTGTTTCTTGCGGCCATGGTGGTGAGATCGACGCCTCGCCGTTCCGGAAAGAGCGCTTTGCGGATGCTGGTGCTGCTTGCCATGCTGACGGCGATGGAGATCGTCCTGTCCCGCTTCCTCTCCATCAACGCATGGAATCTGAAAATCGGCTTTAGCTTTGTGCCCATTGTGATTGCTGCGATTCTGTACGGGCCGATTGGCGGTGCGTGCGTGGCGGCGCTGGGGGATTTCCTCGGTGCGATCCTGTTTCCCATTGGGCCGTATTTCCCCGGCTTTACGCTCACGGCCCTGCTGACTGGGCTTGTGTTTGGCGCCTTCCTCTACCGAAAAAAAGAAAAAACCAAATGGTATGCGGTTGGCGTTGTCCTCTCCGTCTGCATCAATCAGTTGATTTTCGGCCTGCTCCTGAATACTTACTGGATCTCTGTCCTCTACGGAAATCCGTTTGGCGCGACGCTTCTGAGCAGGATCCCCCAGTGTGCCATTCTGATTCCGGTGCAGATTGCCGTGATTTTTGCAATCGTCCCTGCGCTGCGCCGAATCTCCGACCGAATGACCGCTTCGTGACGTCCATCTCTTACCGAAACGAGGTGTTTTCATGACCTACGAAGAAGCCCTGCAATACATTCACGCCGTGAGCTGGAAGGGGTCTGTTCCGGGACTGGAACGGATCACCGAGCTGATGCGGCGGCTGGGCAACCCGGAACAGAACTTGAAATTTGTCCATATTGTCGGCACGAACGGCAAGGGCAGCACGGCCGCCATGCTCTCGTCTGTGCTGACCCATGCCGGATACAGGACCGGCCTGTTTATCTCGCCCTATGTACTCGATTTCCGAGAGCGGATGCAGCTCGACGGGCAGATGATTTCTCCCGAGGAGCTGGCGGAGGAGACCGAAGCGGTCAAGCCCCTTGCCGACGCGATGGCGGACCCGCCCACGGAGTTTGAACTGATTACCGGGATTGCCCTGCGCTGGTTTGCGCGGCGCGGCGCGCAGATTGTCGTGCTTGAGGCCGGCATGGGCGGGGCGCTGGATTCTACCAATGTGATCCCCGCGCCGGAGGCCGCCGTGTTCACGAACATCGGCCTCGATCATACCGAGTATCTGGGCGACACCGTGGAGGCCATTGCCAGAACGAAGGCGGGGATCCTGAAGTCCGGCTGCGCGGCGGCCCTGTATCCAAACGTCCCCTCGGTCTGTGCCGTGATTGAGAATCTCTGCCGGGAAATGCACGTCGAGCTCTATCATGCCGACCCCCTGACGCTGGTCCCGCTGGGGCATGACCTGTCCGGACAACGCTTCCGCTGGGGAGAGCTGACGCTGACGCTTCCGCTGCTCGGGGAGCATCAGCGGAAGAACCTGTCTCTGGTGCTGTCGGTCATTGAACTCCTGCGGGATCGGAATTGGAGAATCCCGGACGAGGCGATTTGCACCGGCATTGAGGCCGTGCGCTGGCCCGGGCGCTTCGAGCTGCTGGGCCGCGACCCGCTCTTCGTCCTCGACGGCGGACACAATCCGCAGTGCATGGACGCGCTCTGGGAGGCTGCCAACACCTACCTGGCAGGGAAGAAGCTCACGGTTATCACCGGGGTTCTGGCCGATAAGGACTACGCTTCCATGTATGACCGCACGGCGCGGCTGGCAACCAGCTTTTTTACCCTGACGCCCCCCAGTCCCCGTGCGCTGGACGCCGCGGCGCTTGCTGCCCTGCTGCAAAAGTACGGAAAGCCCGTCACCGTCTGTGAAAACGCGGCGCAGGCCGTGGCTCTGGCGCTCGAAAGCACTCCGCCGGATGGGGCAGTGCTGGCCTACGGCTCGCTCTACCTTGCGGCGGAGCTGCGCGCCGCCTATCTGGACCGCGTCAAATAGAATCGGCCGACCGACGGAAGCCGGAACCCCGCGCGGGGTTCCGGCTTCCGTCGGTCATAGGGTGCCTGAATCAGTCGTCCGTGTTCAGCGGATAGGAGAAGAGCAGATTGCCTGCCCGGTCATAGTATTGGCAGGCGGAGCTCGTCAGGAGCATGATCCGATCCCCCATGAAGCGTGCGGAGGACTGCAAGTCAAGCCGGTATTGCAGCGTCTGCCCCTGATCGTTTTGGGCAATGCAGGCGCTTCCATCCTGCAGAACATGCCAAACCACCTCGGCACATTCGTCGTTCAAATCATAATAAAACCTTGCGGTTTCGTCTGCGGACTCTTCGGTGTAGGTCGAGAGATCCTCAGGGATAAAGATGGCTTGATTCGTATCATAGTTGATGCCGCGATACCCCTTTTGCAGGGTTCCGTCCAGCGGGATCGTCACGGCGGACAGATGGACCTCTTCTGCGTAGGAGGGAATGGCCAGCTCGGCGCCACCCGGACGAAAAACATGCAGATCGCCGTCTTTGAATTCGTAGAAGGTTTCCGCATCAAGCCACTGCATTTCCCCGCCCTCGCAGAGCAGATTGCCTGCACGGTCATAGAAGCTCGTCGTATTCCCGTATCTTCGTTCTGTAGAGAAGCCGCAGGGAGTGAGGGAAATCCAAACGTCCGGCTCTGCGTGGAACACCGTGTTGCCGGAGGCGTCCAAAACGACCTCTGTTTCATCCGTCAGCTTTTGAAGGGCCAGCCCGTTTTGGAAACTGGTGCAATAGGACGTAAACGTCGGAGAGATGGCCCAGCTTCCGTCCTTGCGGATATAGCCGTAGTTTTCCGCATCGAGGCTGACGCAGGCCAAGCCCTCGTGAAAGGCCGCGGCTGCACGATAGGGGCCCAGCACCTTATTTCCGTCTGTGTCACAGAACCAGCAGGTGCTATTTGCGTCCTTGTCGTAAAGAGTGATCAGATACAGGCCTTCTCCGTAGTCAATGCCAACGGCGCCGGAGGTTTCTTCCGAAAAGAGGCTTTCGCTCGTAAAGCAAAGCCTTCCCTCCAGATCATAGACGGAGAAATCAGGCTCGTTTATGCTCCGATAGCATATCAGTCCGGCCTCCGTAGGGAAGATGGACACAAACTCGCAGGGCAGCATAAAGCGCCCGTCCATGGAAACCGCGCCGACACTGGCGGTTCCGTCCACCCAAGATCCTCCGTCCTCATTTTGCTCCCTGTGGACGTTGGCGGGATCGACCCTTGACACGATCCAGATCGGAAGACGCCGGATGTGATCCCCAAACGCATCGTAGTCGTAAATCGTTGCCGGTTGGATGCTGGTGTAGATTCCGTCGGTCAGAATCCGTCCACCGGCATCCACAAAGCCTAGGTAATCGCCGCATGGCCAGCTAAACCCGTCTTCCGAGGAACTGTAGAGCCGGGCCGCTGCATAGGGATAGACCGCGCCGTAGTCTTCGGAGGGGACGAATTCCTCCAGCGGTCCATCCGATAACCGGGTGTAGACAGACTGCGAGGTGCGGGGCCGATAGGCGGTACCGTCCGTATGGACCTGCAGACCGCCTGCGGTGACGGAGCCGGAAAACAGCGGGGGCTCCGTGGCTGCGGTGGTGTCTGGCGCCGTCGGGACGATTGTTTGTGCCGCAGACTCCGAGACCGGGTTCGCGGAGGCCGTTCCCGTCTGTGCCGGCTGCGGTTGGGTACAGGCGGAGAGCAGAAGCAGAAGCAGGCAGAGGCTTGCAAGGAAACGCTTTTTCATTCCAATCACGCTCCATTCTCATTTTTCCCGGGAATACGGGAAAGGCGCGGTGCTTTACTGATTCGTAACGTATCCCTCCGCGTCCAGCAGGCGCTGTCCGTCCTCGGTGACCAGCCAGTCGTAGAGAATGCGGGTGGGGCTGTCTTCTGCCGCGTCGTGCGCAATGACGCAGTAGTAGGCGTTCAGATGGGGGTATTGTCTTTCCCGGATGGTTTGCTTGCTGGGCTCGACACCGTCCACCTTCAGCAGCTTGAGCCCCTGTGCCATTTCCATATCGTGGGCGTAGTAGTAGACGGAGTAGCCGATCGCGTTGGCACTCTGATCATAGCTTTTTACGGCGGTCATTAGATCTCCCATCGAGCCGGGAATGTATTCCTCCGGGGCCTCCATGAGCGGGGTATCCTGCATGACCAGCTTTTTCATCAGGGCCTGAGAGCCAGCGCCTTCGTTGCGCTGCAGGGGGATAATGGGAGCGTCCAGACCGCCGACTTCCTTCCAGTTGGTGATTTCGCCCGTATAGATTGCCCGTATCTGTTCGGTTGTGAGGGTTTCCACGGGGTTCGCTTCATTCACCAGAAATACCAGCGCGTCCGTACCGAGCTGCTCCATATCATAGGCGAAGCCCTGCTCCTCCATCTCCTCAAAGACGGCGGCGTTCGGCTGACCCGCCAGAAGTAGATCACACTCTCCCTGCATCAGGTTGCGGAAGGATTGGGTCGTGCGGTTGAAATGAATCAGATCCTGCACGGAATCCCGATCCTCCCCCAAAAGCACAGAGCAAATCGCCTCAGCCATTGGCAGGCAGGCGGTGGAACCGTCGAGCCGGGGGAAATTCTCGCGGGAAAAGCGGAATTCCGGCGCCGCAGCCGTGGAGACCGGCGGCTCTGTTGCTGCGGTGGTCGATGCGGGGGAGGCCGTCGAAACGGGGGTGGATTCGACTGAGGCGGACTCCGTCGGCGCAGCCGGCGAAACACACCCGGTCAGAATCGCGGTCAGCAGGGAAGCGACCGCAAGAAAAACAGTCAGTTTTTTCAGCTTCATAAAGATTCCTCCTTTGAAATCGGTATAATTTAGACGTTTTTTCTTGGAAATAGTTCCCGCCTCCACGAAAATAGTTGAGAAAAACGGGAAATACCCATTGCCAACGTGGATTCTTTTTGGTATACTTGGCACAGGAGGGGAGAGAACATGAGTTTATTGGATAAAGTGTTGGCGTACTGGCCTGTCCTCACGGGAGGCGTCTTTTTTCTTGCGCTCGGCTTGTGGCTGCGTCTCTCCGC
>CACXHI010000007.1 GCA_902767395.1 Oscillospiraceae bacterium | reverse complement strand
GCGCTCGACAAACTCCTGCACGTCCTCCGGGCGGGTGTAGGAGGAATCCTCGGCCTTGACGTTGACCTCGTCCTCCACGCCGGCCAGGGTGCCCAGCTCGGCCTCGACGACGACGCCGTGGTCGTGGGCGTACTCGACCACCTTGCGGGTGATCTCAATATTCTCGGCAAAGGGCTTGGAGGAGGCGTCGATCATCACGGAGGTGAAGCCACCGTCGATGCAGGCCTTACAGGTCTCAAAGTCGGGGCCATGATCCAGATGGAGGGCGACAGGAATCTCGGGGCACTCGATGACAGCGGCTTCCACCAGCTTCACCAGATAGGTGTGGTTGGCATAGGCGCGCGCGCCCTTGGAAACCTGAAGAATGACAGGAGCGTGCTCTTCCTTGCAGGCTTCGGTGATGCCCTGCACGATTTCCATGTTGTTGACGTTGAAAGCGCCGATGGCGTAACCGCCGTCGTAGGCCTTCTTGAACATTTCCGTAGTAGTTACCAGAGGCATGGTAGGTCACTCCTTTGTTAGTGGTAGCTTGATTATACCATATTTCCGGGGAAAAACAAGTGCTATTTCACAGATATTTCCATCCGGAAGACGGTATAGCAGTCGTCCATTTGCACCGGTTCGGCGTGATGGGAGAAAAAACCCACCGCGTCGAGATTTGCCGTGGGGACGCCGAAGCTCAGCGTTTCCACGCCGCGCGCGCGAAGCACCATGACGGCCTGCCCCAGAAGCTGATCTCCCCTGCGGCAATGGCGGTACTCCGGCTTCAGCCAGATCGAGCCAAGCGCACGCGCCGCAACCGAGACATAGCCCACGGCCTCGTTGTCCAGCATGGCGATCCAGATCTGATCAGTCTGCTCGGGCGCATGGGCGGGATCATAGAGTCCGCAGTCTTCCCCCGTCGCCTCCCGGAACCAGAGGTTGAATTTTCCCTCGTGCTGCCGCCACCAGCTCTGCCTTGCCTGCGTGGAGATGGCGTCGGAGAGATGGGAATTGCCGAAAAGATAGACGGGGCGGAAGCTGCCGTCTTCATATTCCAGCAGGCTGACGGAGGTGTTGTCTGCCCGCGAGGCATTGTGGGGCAGACCGATGATGCGGTGCAGTCCGCCCGAGAGAACGCAGCCGTGGGTGAAAACGGCCACCGTCTGGCCTGCATGGACCTCGGCAATCTCCCGCAGTCCGGCTTCAAACCGCCCGGAATAGGCGTCGAAGCGCTCCGCGCCGGGGACGATCCAGTGCTCCGGGTCCCGGACAAAGCTGGCCAGCGCCTCGGGAAAGCGGCGTTCCAGCTCCGCGAACGGGACGTCCTCCCACTCGCCCACATGAACCTCCCGGAAGCGGGGATCGGGGTGCAGGGGCAGTCCCTTCGGCAGATAGATGGCCTCGGCAGTTTTCCGCGTGCGGAACAGGTCACTGGCATAGACCGCGTCCACGCGAACGTCTGCAAACCGGCGGCGCAGCGCGTCGATCTGCCGCAGACCGTTCTGTGTGATGCGGGAATCGTACTGCCCGTGCATCCGGCGGAAGATATTGCCCTCCGCCTCTGCGTGTCGAATCAAATAGAGCTTCGTCATATCACAGCACCGTCACGTGTTCGGAAAGCTGGGATTTCAGCTTTTCCACCGCTTTCTGCGCTGCCTCGACGTAGGGACCCGGCTGATCCCGCCATGCGCCGATCACGGAGCGGGAGACGCAGACAATCGCCCCATGGCCCAGACGGTCGAAGGCGTAGGCCGCGTGCTTGACCGCACCGCCCTGCGCGCCGAGGCCGGGAACGAGGAAGAACAGCTTGTTATAGCGCTTACGCAGATCCTGAAGGGCAATCGAGGACTGGGCGGCAACCACCGCACCAAGCTCTCCGTACCCGTATTTCCCAACGCGCTCGGTGTTCCAGCGCTGTGCAAGATCCGCCATTGCGCGGTAAACTACGCGGTCGCCGGAAATCAGATCCTGCACCTCCACGGCGGAGCGGTTGGAGGAACGCAGAACGACAAAGAGGTTTTTACAGGCCGCCTCGTCTTCGCGCTGGAGGTGGGGGAAGAAGGGCCGCACTCCGTCGCTGCCGAGATAACCGGTGAGCACCAGGCCGTCGCAGGGATAGGGGAAATACCGCTCCCCGCCGAAGTCCAGCCCGTCAAAGACGCTTTCTGCGGTCAGGGCCGCGACGTGCTCCACGTCGGAGCGCATCGTTTCGAGCAGGACGTAATAGCCCAGCTTTCTGGCGTAGGCCAGTACCTCCTGCATGGCCTTCACGCCCTGCCAGCCGAGGGCCTCAAAGCAGGCGGACTGCACCTTCAGCGCCGGGACCGACTTTTTCAGTCCGTCCATCAGGTCCTTGCAGAACAGCAGATAGCTCTCGGCAAGCGCCTCCGGCCCCTTGCCGAGCCGAGCCTCACAGTCGGAGATCAGCGCCGGGGGAATCAGCGCCGGGGTGGGGTCCAGCCCCACCATAATCGGGGTTTTCAGCTTCCGAATTTTGCTTTGCAGCGAATCAATCGACATGAAACGCACCTCATTTCTATTTTTCAATGAATCTATGAGATTGCCTTCTGGCAAAGAAACCGCTTTTTACAGATTTTTCTTCGATTTACGCGGCGTTTTTCGGGAAATCTAAAGGCGAAGGGAGGCGAATCAAATGACAATCAAAGGCTTTGCTTTCACATTGGGGCTCGGGATGGTCGGCGGAGCGGTTGCCGCGACGGTTCTGCCCAAGCAGCCCGAGGTGCGCCGCGCCGTTTCCATGGCAGCGGATACCGTAGAAAACGCGGTGGAATCCGCAAAAACCGCAATCTGCGGCCAGAGCGGACAAGGCGGACAAAGCGGTCAAAGCGGTTAAAACGGAGAAGGCAGAACTGTAAACAGCGGGAAGCGTCGAACCAGACGCTTCCCGCGCTCCGTATTATAGGGGCTTTTGCTTCATTCTGGCCCAGCTTCTGGGGTACTGCTCCGGAGTCTTGCCGGTCTTGTGGATGACAAGAACGGAGTGCACCGCGCCGCCGATCTCAAATTCCTCGGTGCGCTCATAGCTTCCGCCCAGCAGACGAATGGCGTTGGCAGCCTCATGCAGCTCCTCCTTTGCCAGCGCGCCCTTCATGGCGAGAAAATAACCGCCCCTGTGAACAAAGGGCAGACACAGCTCGCAAAGCAGACCGAGCCGTGCCACGGCGCGGGAGGTTACGACGTCGAATTTCTCCCGATTCTCGCGGGCAAAGTCCTCGGCTCGCCCGGCCAGAAACCGGGCCTCCACGCCCAGCGCCGGCAGGGCTTCGTCCTCCAGCCACCGCATCCGCTTTTGCAGGCTGTCGAGCAGGGTCAGCCGCAGGCTGGGCTCCGCCAGCTTCAACGGCACGCCGGGGAAGCCGGCGCCGGTTCCCACGTCCAGCAGGGACTTTCCTCCCAGCGGCAAGACCTTTAAGAGCGTCAGGCTGTCGACCAAGTGCAGCTCCGCCGCCTGTTCCGGGTCCGTAATCGCGGTCAGATTCATGACCTTGTTCTTCTCCAATACCGCCGCGCCGAAGGACAAAAGCGCTTCCACCCGCTCGTCGGGCAGTGGCAGCGCCAGTCGTTCCAGTCCGGCAGTCAATGCTGATCTCATACGCGCTTCCTCCTTCTTCCTCTCTATATTATACCATATTTTTGCCCGTTTTGGAAGTCTCAATTCGAGCAATGGCGCACAAATGTTGTCTTTTCTCGTTGACAAAGTTCCCAAAGGGTGCTATACTGCGGCTAATCATTTGAGAGGGGGAATTGCCGTGAAAACGATCACCGTCAAGGGCGTCGGAAAGGCCTCTGCGCCCGTGGACACCGTGGAGCTGTCCTTCGGCCTTTGGGCCAAGGACCTGAATTATGACGCTGCCCTCGCAGCCGCAGCGGACAAAATGGAGCGTTTGGAGCAGGCGCTCTGCGCCGCCGGGTTTTCTGCCGCCGATTTTCAGACGGTGGGCTACCATGTGAATACCGAGTACGAAAGCGTCTGCGACGAGAAGGGGAATTACCAATCCGTCTTTTCCGGTTACCGATGCAGCTATGACCAGCAGCTCCGTTTCGACTTTGACGCCGCCCGTTTGGGCAGGGCGCTCGCCGCTGTGGCGGAAAGCCGCGCCGAGCCGGAGCTACAGGTTCGTTTTACGGTGCGCGAGCCGGAGAAGCTGGAAGCCGCCCTGCTCCACGCTGCCGCCGACTCCGCCAGAGCCCGCGCCGAGGTGCTCTGCGCTGCATCCGGCTGCCATCTTGGGGAGCTGCAAAGGATCGCCTATGATCTGAACCGGTTGAATTTCCAGTCGGAGACCTGCATGGATCTGGAATGTCTGCCCCAGATGGCGGGAAGCGGAATGGCAAAACGCAGCCTCAGCGCGAATTTCCGCCCGCAGGACGTTGAACTGCAGGATAACGCCGTGTTCGTCTGGGAAATGCGCTGAATCGGATGCTTTCACAGAAAGGAGAGAAGCCATGGAACGCAGCGAAATGATTAACGAATTCTATACGGGCTACAACGAGGAGAACCGCCTGTCCAAGAGCCGCCACGGGCAGATGGAATACCGGACCACGATGCATTTTATCCACCGGTATCTGCTTCAGCCGGGCAAGATTCTCGAGCTTGGCGCGGGAACCGGACGCTATTCCATTGCCCTCGCAAAGGAGGGAAATTCGGTGACGGCGGTGGAGCTGGCGGAGCGGAATCTGGAGCTTCTGCGTCGGAACGCGGAGGGACTGGACAACCTGACGGCCTATCAGGGCGACGCGATTGATCTCCGCCGCTTTGCCGACGACAGCTTCGACATGACGCTGGTGTTTGGCCCGCTCTACCATCTCTACGAGGCGGAAGAGCGGGACGCCGCGCTCCGCGAGGCGGTTCGGGTCACGAAGCCGGGGGGAACAATCCTCACTGCGTTCTTGCCCATTCACGGGATAATGATCGACAACTATCTGGGCGACAGCTTCCCGGACGGGATGGAGGAGAACTTTACCGAGGCGTTCCGTGTCCGGCACTTTCAGGACCAGCTCTTTACCGGCTATGAGATCGACGAGCTGGAAAGCCTGTTCCGGGAGCTGCCTGTCACCCATCTGACCACGGTGGCTGCCGACGGCGTTCTGGAGATGGCGGAGCTCAATCAGGCGTTTTCCATGTCCGACGAGGCGTTTGAAGCCTACGCCCGCTATCATCTGCATTTCTGCCAGTGCCGTGAGCTGCTTGGAACCTCCGCCCATGCGATCCATATTTGCAGGAAGAATTCGCAGTAGAAGAATCTTCCCCGCTTCCGACCTCGGACGCGGGGAAGATTCTTTTCCAATGAGTACAAATTATGTCAACCGCTGCACGGCCTCCCGAACCGCGTGGAGCAGGGCGTCCACCTCCGCCTCGGTGGTAAACCGGGAGAGGGAGGCACGCACCGAGCCGTCAATCACGGCAGAGGAGAGGTTCATGGCCTGCAAAACGTGGCTGCGGTGCCCCTTGGCACAGGCGGAGCCGGCGGACACATAAACCTCCTGATCCTGTAAGCAGTTGATGAGACCCTGCGAGCGCACGCCGGGAACGCCGAAGCTGACGATGTGGGGCGCGGCCTGCGCGCCGTTCAGCACCACGCCGTGGATTTCCTGCAAGCCGGTGCGCAGACGATCCCGAAGCATCGCCTCCTTCGCCAAATCCGCCCGCAGCGAGGGCAGGGCGGCTTCACAGGCCGCGCCGAAGCCCAGCAGGTTCGGAACCGCCTCCGTGCCGGAGCGCTGGCTGCTCTCCTGCCCGCCGCCGTGGAGATAGGGCGGCAGTGACAGGCCCTTGCGGATCCAGAGCGCCCCCGCGCCCTTGGGGCCGTGAACCTTGTGGGAACTGACGGAAATCAGATCGGCCTCCAGCGTGGAGGCGCGGAAGGGAACCTTCAAGAAGCCCTGCACCGCGTCGGTGTGGAACAGGGCGTTCGGCGCCAGCCGGTGGGTCAGCTTTGCCATAGCCTGAATCGGCATGACGGAGCCGACCTCGTTGTTGACCATCATCACCGACACCAAAATGGTGTCCGGGCGCAGGGCGGAGCGCAGGGCCTCCGCCGTCACGGTTCCGTCGGCCTCCGGGGCCAGATAGGTGACCTCGAAGCCCCGGGCCTCCAATTCGTGCATGGGATGCAGAATCGCGTGGTGCTCGATCTGCGTTGTGATGATGTGTCTGCCCCGTTTTCCCAGCTTTTGCGCGGCGGAGAATACGGCCCAGTTGTCGGCCTCGGTGCCGCAGGAGGTGAAAAACACCCGATCCGGCTCGGCTCCAAGGGCCTTTGCCACGCCCAACCGCGCCGCCTCCACCCGACGGTGGGCCTCCACGCCCAGCCGGTGCAGGGAGCTGGGGTTGCCCCAGCATTCCGTCAGGGCCTCAGTCATCGCCGCGACGGCCTCCTTGCAGGGCTTCGTCGTGGCGGAATTGTCAAAATAAGCGATCATTCTGTTCTCCTATTGCGTGCCAAACACTCATTTGCCCACGCAGAACCGCTCAAAAATCCGGTTGGTAATGTCCTCCCGGACGGTGCGGCCCGTCAGCTCGCCCAGCGCGTCCAGAGCGGCCTCCAGTTCGGTGAGCACGGCGTCGGGGGTGATCCCGGCGGTCATCGCCTCCAGCGCGTTGCCGATTGCTTCGGTGGCTCGGCCTACCGCCTCGGCCTGCCGGCTGTTCGTGAGAATGGAGCCGTCGCAGGGCAAATCGACGCGGAAGGTCTCATCAATGTAGCTGCACAGCCTGTCCAGCCCGTCGCCACGGGTGGCGGACACCGAGAAAATCGGGTCAAAGGGCAGCTCAATGCGGAACACCCGCTGGGGAAGATCGGTTTTGTTCATCACGGCGATGGCACGCTTGGCCTCTCTGGCGGCAGCCATAGCCTGCCGATCCTCCTCGTCCAGCGGCACGGCGGCGTCACAGACGAAGATGGCGAGATCCGCCTGCTCTGCGGCGGCGCGGGAGCGCTCGACGCCCATGGCCTCGATCCGATCCGCCGTTTCCCGAATCCCGGCGGTGTCGGTGATCCGTGCCAGCACCTGCCCGAAGCGGGCGGTTTCCTCCACGGTGTCGCGGGTCGTGCCGGGAACGTCCGTCACAATCACGCGGTCGTAGCCCACCAAAGCGTTGAGCAGGGAGGACTTGCCCGCGTTGGGCTTGCCGACCAAAGTAATCTTCACGCCCTGCTTCAGGATGCGGCCCCGTTCACAGGTGTCTCGAAGCTGCTCCAGCCTCGCGCGATCCTCTCGAAGCTCCGCCTCGTAGTCCGAGAGCAGAAAGTCGGGAATGTCCTCGTCCGGGTAGTCCAGCACGGCGTGGTAGTGGCTGCAAAGGTCGGTCAACCCATCCCAAATCGGTTCCAACTGCCGCAGCAGCGCACCGCCCACCTGTGCGGCGGCGTTGGCTGCCATGTCGGCGGTCTGGGCTTCAATCAGGTCGATGACGGCCTCCGCCCCGGTCAGATCCATCTGCCCGTTGAGAAAGGCCCGCTTGGTGAACTCCCCGGGCCGGGCCGGTCTTGCCCCGGCGCGGTACAGGGCTTCCAGTCCTGCGGCAAGCACGGCAGGGGAGCCGTGGCATTGCAGCTCCACGGTGTCCTCGCCGGTGTAGGTGTGGGGCGCGCGGGTGTAGACGGCGAGCGCTTGGTCCATTTCCCGGCCCTTGGCGTCGAAGAGGGTGCCCAGCACCAGCGTCCGGTTGGGGGCTTCCGAGAGCGGCTTGCCGTTGCGGGGGCTGAAAACCGCTTCCGCCACGGCGGCGCAGCCCTCGCCCGAGAGCCGCAGAATGCCAATGGCGCAGGGCTGTCTGCCCGTCGAAATGGCGGCAATGATATCTGTCATGTGTTTCCCTCCCTGCATGGAGCATCATTCCGGTGAAAAGGTTAAGAGAATCAAGAGCCGGGAATCCCGATATGCGGCTTCGATCCTTCCGCCCATGCGTTCGGTCAGAAGCTTCGCGATCGAAAGCCCCAGTCCGGTGGAATTCCGGCTGGCTTCCACGGTGTAGAATCTGTCAAACAGGCGTCCGACTGCGACGGGGTCCAGATTCTTTGCGAGATTGGAGAAGACAGGCAACGTATCCTCTGACGTGCTCGTAGGGCAAGGCAGTATTCACTGCGCTTACGATGGCCCGCAGCGGCGGCTTGATATAGTGGGGATTCTCCATCACTTTGCTCGGATCCGCTTTTCGATAGGTAAAAGTGCCATCGGCATCTTCAAAGCACATAACAAACCCTTCAAATGTAAAGGGGTCGTTTTCGATTTGTTCAATTTCCTCCGTGGTCATAGGTAAGGTATATGCATTCGGATCATCGGGTGGGAGGTATTCAGGCTCCTTCAAGCCGTGTCGAAGATACTCCGAACTCACCAGCATTGCAAAAATCAAAACAAGGTTGATGATTCCGCCAACACCCTTTGCGGAAACCAGCGAGCTGACGACGGTAAATAAGACGGCCCACGCGAGGTTCAACAGGGGAAAGCCGAGTCCGAGGCGCACAAGGACGAGGGCAGGCTTTACGGAAAGGACAGGCTTATACAGAAGAATTGCACACGGGAGCAAAAACGCCAGAGTCAGGCAGAGGCTGATCCCAATGCCGGAGACCAGCTTGGACAGGAAAATGAGGGACTTTGACTTTCCAACAATGATCTTATTGCGGAGGGTTCCGTCTGCATACTCTCTTCCAATGCTCAGAGAGATAAAAATCGCCAGCACCACATAGAAGGGGATGATGTCCATGTCCTCAAAATAATACGCACTGGACATGAGAGAGAAAAAGACGCCGCAAAGCGCGCTTGCTGCCAGCAGAAGCCAGCAGATTGGATCGCGCCGGACGCGGTGCAGCTCGGCGGTCAGGAGATTAAGCATGGTCGCCACCTCCCACCAGAGAGAGGAAAAAGCTCTCCAGACTTTCATCCTTTTCACGCATGGAAAGGATCTCGCAGCCCTCCTGCTCCAACGCGGCGGCAAGCCGCGTCACGTTGGTTTTGGCGAACACGTTCGCCGTGGTGGCGGTGAGGATCTTGTATTCGACGTTCATGGAATCCAGCACCCGCGCCAATACTGCGGTATCTGAGACCTCCATGCAGACGCAGCTTCGGAATTTGGATTCCAGCTCCGCCGCGCTCAGCTCCAGCACCATCCGTCCGTTGTCCAGAATGCCGTAGTGGGTGGCCAGACGGGAAAGCTCGTCGAGAATATGGCTGGAAATCAAAACCGTGACCTGCCGCTCCCGGTTGAGCTTCAAAATCAGCTCCCGCATTTCCACAATGCCCTGCGGGTCCAGACCGTTGATCGGCTCATCCAGCATGAGAAAATCCGGGTCGCCCACGAGGGCCACGGCAATCCCGAGGCGCTGCTTCATGCCAAGCGAGAAGTTCCGCGCCTTTTTCTTCCCGGTATTCTCCAGTCCCACCAGCTTCAACAGCTCCGGGATTCCCTCATAGGAGGGCAGGCCGAGAATCATGCTTTGCTGCTTCAAATTGTCCTCCGCCGTCATGTTCAGGAAGATGGACGGCGTCTCCACCACCGCACCCATCCGGCGGCGGGCGTTTGCAATGCTCTGGCTTCCGTTCTCCTGCAGATAGAGGGTAAAGCTGCCGGACGTCGGTTCCTGCAGGCCACAGATTAAGCGGATCAGGGTCGTCTTGCCCGCGCCGTTTTTCCCCACCAGACCGTAAATGGCGCCCTTGGGAACGTGCATGTTCAGCTCGTTGAGTGCGGGATATCTTCGGTATTTTTTTGTCAGGTTGTTGGTTTCCAATACATAGTCCATAGCGGTACCTCCTTTGATGGCAAAAGCTTATCAAAGAAAGGTCAAGAAAGCGGTCAAGAAAACCGTCAAGATTTTGTCAAGTTTTCGGCTCCGCCAGCTTGAAGCCTATGCCCCATACGGTTTCGATGTGATTAACCCCGTCCGCATCCTGCAGCTTTTTGCGCAGATTGCTGACGT
>CACXHI010000006.1 GCA_902767395.1 Oscillospiraceae bacterium | reverse complement strand
GGCCGAACGTGCATATGCTTTCTACAGTTGCTTACTGTCCCTCATTCCTGGCGAATATGCTGAAAATCTACACGATTTGCAGGAAACGCCGATCTCTCAATGCCTGTATAAAGATAAAGATGGTGCTCTTTGGCAGATCAGCTTTCTCGATCAATGCGCCATGGATGCATTTTCTGTTGTTCTGGATACTCTCCACACACTTCCTCTGAACAGCGGAGATGTCAAGCTTTCATTACTATCAAAAGAGTCTCTTAAGGAAGATACTCTGATCCAAAGGGCAAAGGAAATCGGATCCGACCGCTTTTTCTCGATTAGGTTTCTTTCTCCCGTGGCCTTTAAGCAGAGCGGCAGATATACTGTTCTTCCGGAAAAAAATTTGATCCTGCAAAGCCTCATAAAAAAATGGAACGTTTCTTTTCCTTCTTTTCCTTTGGAAGACGCCGATGCCTACCGCATGCTGTTGGAGGGGATCCGAGTATCTGATTATAATCTTCGCACCACCAGGTTTTTACTGAAAGACAACAAGATCTCCGGATTCATCGGGACGCTGAGAATGGATACGCATCTTTCCGCACCGCTTCTGGAGATTTGGAAGATACTACTTGCCTTTTCGGAGTTTTCCGGGATCGGGATTAAGACGGCTCTGGGCATGGGCGGTGTCCAATTAACATCTTAACAGGCTATATGCACCGGAGCACGTTCCTCTATCAGATCGGACGCATCAACGAGATCCTGCGTATGGATTTGGATGATCCGGAGGTCCGGCTGCTGCTGCGCTTGACTTTTCGTTTGATAAATCATAAGGTCGGCCATTGAGCAAGCAATAACAGCAGACCCGCAGGACAAACACCTGCGGGTTTTCTTTTGACTCTTTATAGTCTACATAACACCATTTTGACCCCATGCTCTTCTTCTGACCCCACTCTGGCAGGCCGCTGACCCCACTTTCCCGGAATGGGGTCACTGTATTAAAATCAGGGTCTTTTGCCAAATGCAAACAGCTCTCACCGTCAGGTGAGAGCTGTTTGCATTTGGAAGAACTGGCGGGGGATTCGAACCGCAGGTTGCCCGGCATAATCCCGCCGGGTATGCCGGGCGAGGGTTCCTTTCTCGCCCGGCGCGAATCCCTCCTTCTCCGCCACAAAAGGTAGGTAATTTTGATAGAAATTGCCTACCTTTTCATTTTACCGAAGAACGCGCAAAGCAGATGTCTGACGCATGGGGGATTCCAATTACACATATTGCCGTATTTGAGGGTAACGCTCCTTAAATCCCACATTTTCTCATCTCTTTTGAATTCCTAATAAAAGGGCGTACTTCCTTCTTTCTTCTCAAAGGGAAAAACGATTTGCTTTCTTTCAACTACCAGAAAATTTAAGTGGTCATTTGTCGCTTGGCAAACGACCACTTCCCTTTTGTCTCATGTTATTCTGTGACCAGGAGGAAGACGAGGAGGTCACAACGGTGGTTACATTAGAAGACGCCTGCAAGATTGCTGCGGAATGGCTGAGTGATATCAGCGGATGCACAGAATTCACAACAGCATATTCGTTCTATAACCCACGGTCCGAGCACTCCATCGGGGGCCCTGACACATCGATAGTAGTGTTGAAAGCGGATGGTAAGTGCTGCCGTTTCACTGAGTTTATCCTGAGCTATGGCGGTGGAACAATTGTTCGAGAGATCAAATTTTGAGAAGGAGGAAGAGAAATGTATGGTGCACTTTTGGGCGATATGATCGGCGCACCCTATGAATTCGACAGAGGAAACAATAGTAAAGATTTTCCGCTCTTCTGTGAGTATTCCCATTTCACCGACGATTCCGTCATGACGATCGCCGTGGCGGAGGCCTTGCTTGACTTCCAGTTCCGGGATGACGAGGATATCAAAATAGGACTCATTGAGAGCATGCAGAAATGGGGAAAGCGGTATCCAGCCGCTGGTTACGGCCGGAAGTTTTATCATTGGCTTCGTGCCAAGCATCCCGAGCCGTATGGCAGCTATGGCAATGGCTCTGCCATGCGTGTGTCCGCTGCGGGCTGGCTGTTTGATTCTTTAGATGCGACACGTCACATGGCACAGTTAACTGCAGAGGTCACGCACAATCATCCCGAGGGCATCAAAGGCGCTGAGGCTACGGCCAGTGCGATCTTTCTTGCCCGCACTGGACACAGCAAAGACGAAATCCGTGGTTATATTGTGAGCGAGTTCGGCTATGATCTTTCCCGTACCTGCGACCAGATTCGGCCAGGGTATTACCACGACGAAAGCTGCCAGAAGACTGTTCCGGAAGCTATCACCGCTTTCCTGGAGGGGGCGGATTTTGAGGATGTCATTCGCACCGCCGTCTCACTCGGCGGGGACTGTGATACCCTGACATGCATTGCTGGCAGCATCGCAGAAGCGTTTTATGGTGTTCCAGCACTTTTGGAAGCGGAGTGCCGGAGCAGGCTCCCGGACGATATGTTGGATATTCTGGGCCGCTTTGATATTGCCCGCGAGCACGGCCATGATGTGTTCCCAAACGACATTCTGACAGGCATCATTTTGATTGAAGAGGCCATCGCCCGTTATTACAACGCCAGTACGCAGCAGAACCTGCTTGGTGTCCTGGATGCGATTCTCCAGCGCGACTATGCAGGCGGGCACTTTTTGATTCCGGTCATCCCTCCCCAGGCCTTGTTTAATATGGTTGACATCGATCATGTAAGGGTTGGTGATACGGTCACCAACCAGGAAGACATGCATTTCAAACTACACCATATCCAGACCGCTGATGGGAAGACGTGGCTCGCAGCTTTCACGTCAGAGGAAGAGTACAAAAAGGGTGAAGCCGCCTCTATCATCTCCCATTTTATCGGCACGGTATTGGAAGGTTGTGCCGAGATGCAGGAAGAAGGGATCATAATCAACCCCTGGGGAGCGTCTTTTTTACTGACGAAAGACCTGATTAAGCTGATTCTAAAAGCGAGCAAAGAAAGGAGCGCACAATGAGAACGATACGTGTTACCGGTAAAATTAAAGCTGCACCCGATACTGCACGCATTACTATGACACTCACCGGCCTTTAGAGTATGAAGAGACCCTCCGCCGATCCTCTCAGGACACGGAAGCTCTAAAAGATATCCTTTCTGCTTTCGGGTTTGGGCGGTCTGATCTTAAAACGCTCAATTTCAACGTGGATACAGAGTATGAAAGCTATCGGGACAAGAACAATGATTACAAGCAGCGGTTTGTTGGGTACCGGTTCAATCATGTCCTAAAGGTGGAATTTGACGCCGATAATGACCGGCTTGGCAGAATCCTGTATGCTTTGGCCCACTGCAATGTCAAAACGGAATTCCGGAGCAGTTATACAGTGAAAGATCCCGAGGCAACAAAGAATCTGCCGCTCGGTATTAAATCGGTCAGCCGACTATGTTTTCTATATCGTTTGCGGTGCGGGGCAGCTTCTGCGAAAGATTCACCGGACCGTCTTTGGTGATTAAAATATTGTCCTCGATACGGATTCCCATATTCCATTCCGGAATATACAGTCCCGGTTCGATCGTCATGACGCTATTCTCCGGGAAGGTGCGGTCCAGCGGGCGGTAATCATGCAGGTCCAGGCCGATGGGGTGACCGCTGCCATGGAAATAGTATTTTTCGACTTCACTGTCATCCCGGATAAGTCCGATGGTTTTCAGCGCTTTTCCGTAAAACACCTTGATTTCCCGATTCACCGCATACTCGGTCGTCCCTACGCGCATGGCCGCCAAGCCGATGTCATGCGCCTCCAGAACAATGTTGTAAACCTCTCGCTGGCGGTCCGTGAATTTCCCACCAACCGGAAAAGTGCGCGTAAGGTCGGAAACATACCAATGATTCGTCGCACCGACGTCCATCAGTACCATATCGTCGGGTTCTGTCGTTTTGCTGGCCTCATTATAATGAAGAATCGCCGCATTCTTTCCCGCAGCCACTACGGAACGAAACCGAGGGGCACTTCCATGCATGCTTAAATAGTGGATATAGTGTGCTTTGATCTGATATTCCGTAATCCCCGGCTTCAACAGAGCCGCCGTGTGTTCCAATGCTCTGATCGTAAGATCGATAGCCTGCTGTATTTGAGCGATCTCTTCCGGCTCCTTGGTGCCGCGCAGTTCGGTCAGGATCGGCAGCGGATTGAGAATCTCCAGCGTAGGATACGTCCGGCGCATTTTTTCCGCTAATCTGGAATAGAGCGTCTGCGGCTCGCTGAGCTGTGCATAGTTGGAATACAGGAAAAGGCGTTTCGTCTGGGCCGAAGAGAACAAACGGTTATCCAGTTCCTTTTCAAACTCATAGGTGTAGCATACTCGGTCAATTCCGGATACCTCTCTGGCGTCCGCCGGACGCATCATCCTCGCCTGCCACTTTTCGTATGCTTCGTCCACCGGCGGGATAAACAAAAGTACCTGACCTTTTCCGGCACTCTTGCAAAACAGCAGGATCATGTTGTCCTTGTCGATACCTGTAAAATAATAGAAATTGCGGTCTACCGAAAACGGGTAAACAAGCTGATCATTGGTATCGCGCAGAAATACGCCGGAAAAAAACACAGCCATGGAATCGTCCGGCAGTTTCTGGAGAAATCTTTCACGGTTTCCGGAATGAAAGTCCCGATTCATAATTGGCGCCTCCTTTCAGCGTTATTTCAAAACACAGGCGACATAGTGACTCGGGCTGACCTCCCGCAGTGGGATATCCCCGGACGTACATGCCTCCGTCGCATAGGGGCATCGAGGGGCAAAACGACAGCCCGGCTTCGGTTCGATCGGATTTGTCACCTCTCCGGAGAGCACTCTTCGGGGCTTTCCCCGGCGGCTGCAGTTCGGAACGGGAATAGCATCAAGCAGCGCGACGGTATATGGGTGAAGCGGATTGGCGAACAGCTCTTTGGAGGAAGTCTTTTCCACACATTTTCCCATATACATCACCATGATCTCGTTGCTGATATGCTTAACAACGCTCATGTCGTGCGTAATGAAAATATAAGTCAGCCCCATCTGCTCCTGCAGATCCATCATCAAATTGAGGATCTGCGCCTGAATCGATACATCCAGCGCCGAAACAGGCTCATCGCAGACGATGAACTCCGGGTTGACGGCAAGCGAACGGGCGATGCCGATGCGCTGCCGCCGGCCGCCGTCGAGCTCATGCGGATAGCTGCTGACAAAACGCTCCGAGAGGCCGACGGTGTCCATCAGTTCATGCACGCGCTCGTCCATTTCCGCACGGCTTTTGCAGAGCCTATTGACCTTCAGCGGATCGGCAATGATCTCGCTGACCGACATGCGCGGATTGATCGAAGCGTACGGATCCTGAAAGATCATCTGCATTCGGCGGCGCATCATACGCATCTGCTGCTTTCCCAGCTGCATCACGTCCTGCCCTTCAAACAGGACCTGCCCGCTCGTAGCCTCCAACAGACGAAGGACGACCCGACCGAGCGTGGATTTTCCGCAGCCAGATTCACCGACAACACCAAGGGTCGTTCCTCTTTCCAGCGTGAAGCTGACGTCATCCACGGCATGCAGGAGCCCCGCGGAAGTCGGGAAGTATTTTTTCAGATTTCGGACCTCCAGGATCGTATCAGCCATCGGCAGGCTCTCCCCTTTCATCAAACAAGTGACACCGAATGGAGTGTCCGGATCTTGTATAAATCACAGGCGGTTCCCGCTCGCACCGCTCAGTGCACTGTGGGCAGCGCGGCGCGAACTTACATCCTTTCGGGAGATTGGCCGGGTCGGCCATCAGTCCTCCGATCGGATGCAAACGCCGCTCCTCCTTTGTCATGTCTGGAATGGCCCCGAAAAGGCCAACCGTGTAAGGGTGGTGACGATCCTGCTCAAAAATATCGGTCACTGTACCCATTTCAATGATTTCCCCCGCGTACATGATGGCTACATGATCGCAGTTTTCTGCAACCACCCCAAGATCGTGGGTAATGAGAACCATTGCCGTGTCGATCTGCTCCTTAAGCTCCCGCATCAGTTCCAGGACCTGCGCCTGGATCGTAACATCCAGCGCAGTGGTCGGTTCGTCTGCCAAGAGCAGCTTCGGTTCACACGCCAGCGCTATGGCGATCACGATGCGCTGTTTCATTCCGCCGGAAAACTGGTGAGGATAGTCGTGCTTTCGTTCCGGAGGGATGCCCACCATTTTCAATAGATCGTCCAGCCGATCTTCGACCTCCGATTTCGTCAGATCTTTGCGGTGCAGTGCAATGACTTCTGTAATCTGTTCTCCCACCGGGAGGACCGGATTGAGGCTGGTCATCGGATCCTGAAAGATCATTGAAACAGTGCTGCCGCGAAGCAGGCGCATATCTTCCTCGGTCGCATTTGTGATGTCCACACCGTCGAGATGGATCTGTCCCTGCGTAATCCTGCCTACTTTTTTGGGGAGAAGGTGGAGAATGGATAGGGCAAGTGTTGTTTTGCCGGCTCCCGTTTCCCCTACCAGGCCGAGATTCTGCCCCTTATCCAAGGTCAGATCCAGTCCGTTGACCGCATGGATAATCTCTTCTTCATCTGTTACATATTCCACGTGGAGACCATGGATCTCCAATAGATGCTCTGCCATGAACGATCTTCCTTTCCCTTGCAAAAGATCAGTTTTTCAGCTTGGGATCCAGCGCGTCGCGCAGCCCGTCGCCGATCAGATTCAGCCCCATAACCGACAGAACGATGGCTACACCGGGAACGATGATCTCATGCGGATAATACCGCATGACGGTCTTGGCCTCCGAAAGCATAGCCCCCCATTCCGGCGTGGCGGACGGGATCCCCAACCCCACGAAGCTTAAAGAGGAGATCGTAAGGATCGTGCTGGCCATACTCAAAGTGGCCTGAACGATGATCGGACCGATGCAGTTGGGAAGAACGTGGCGGAAAACGATGCCGGCGTCAGTCGTCCCATACGCTTTGGCAGCCTCGACAAATTCCTGTCCCTTCACGGTGAGGATCGAGGAGCGCACGATACGAGCAAAACGAGGCACACCCGAAACGCTCAGCGCCATAAGCAGGTTCCATATTCCGTTTCCGAGCGCTGCCACGATGGAGATAGCCAGCAGGATCGATGGGATCGCCATAAGGATATCCATAAATCGCATGAGAATGTCGTCCACCCTCCCGCCGTAATATCCTGCCAGCGCCCCGATGATCATCCCGACCGAAAGTGAGATCAGGATCGTCAGGACGCCCAGTACCAGAGAGATCCTGGCACCGAATATCACCCGAGCGAACAGATCGCGTCCATAGTGATCGGTGCCCAGAATATGCTCGGTTGAAGGCGTCTGGTTGCGGGCTTTCATATTCTGCGCGACTGCATCGTTTTCATAGTCCGCGAGAACATTTGCAAACATGGCCACGAGCAGCAGGAGCGTGAAGAGCGTCAAGCCGAACATTGCCAGTTTGTTTTTTCTAAAACGATGCCAGATCACGCCCAACTGGCCTTTGTGTTTTTTATTTGTCCCGGTTTTCTGTTCCATTGCGTTACCTCGCTGTCTTCACATACTGGGACTTGACCCGGGGGTCGATATACGTGTAGAGAATATCGATCAGCAGATTCACAACGCTGATCGTAAGCGCCACAAACAAAACCGAAGCCATGACCATGGGGATGTCCTTCTGTCTGACCGACGTGATCATCAGCGTGCCTAGTCCCTGGATGGAAAACACCGACTCACAAATCACAGCTCCGCCCAGCTGCAGTCCAAAATTGATACCGATCGTTGTGACCACGGGCAAAAGCGCATTGCGAAGCGCATGGCGGAAAATGATCGTCTTTTCCGACGCACCCTTGGCTCTGGCCGTACGGATGTAATCCTCGCGGATCACTTCCAGCATGGTGGAACGCGTCATGCGGATCAGCGTTGCCATCGTGCCGATCGCCAGCGTGATGCTCGGCAGAATAAAGCTCTTCCACGTGCCGTCCGAAACCGCCGGCAGCAGATCCAGCTTCAGCGAAAACACCAGCATCAGCATCAATCCCAGCCAGAAAGCCGGGATAGAGGTCATGATCAGAGCCAGGCCCAGACTGACAGTATCTATGATCGAATACTGCTTGACTGCCGAAAGGATACCGATCGGGACACCGATAACCACCGCCAGACCGATCCCGAAAAAAGCCAGCGTCAATGTGTTGGGAAACCGGCTCATCAGCTCGTCAAAAACAGGCAGATCCGTTCGATAGGATTTTCCGAAATCGCCGCGGAGCGCATTCCCGATATATCGAAAGTACCGGACAAAAAAGTTGTCATTGAGCCCCATTTCCTCTTCCAGCTGCGCGATCGCTTCGGGCGTTGCGTTTTCGCCGAGCTTCATCTGAGCAGGGTTTCCCGGCGTCAGAACCATGATCGCGAAAATGATGAAGGAAATCCCCAATATGACTGGGACCATCATCAACAGTCGTTTACCGATAAATCTTAGCATCGATTATTCTCCCCTGTTTCCCTCAACCGGCTCTATGGCATATTACTCGACAATTGCAGTACAAGGGGGCGAAACGCCCCCTTGGCTGCACGAAAGCTGTTTTTATAAAAAGTGTTTTATGCGCCCCAGCTCAGGTCATAAACATAGACGCTCTGGTCGCTGTTGGCACGCACGCCCTGCAAAGAGGCGTTGGCGGCCACACCGTTGACGGGGAACAGCAGCGGAAGGATGACCGCGTCATTCATCAGGATCTGGCAAAGCTCCTCATAAGCGGCAGCCCGCGCCGCCGGATCGTTGTCAAAACGGCCGATCTTAAGGAGCTCATCGATGCGGGGATTGCTCACCTTGGTGAAGTTGTTGCCTCCGCCGATATAATCGCTGTGATACCGCATATAGGTGATGAAGTCCGCATCCGGCTGAAGTGCCGAAACACTTAGAACGGTCATTTCATACTGGCAGTTGGTGTAAACGTCCTGCAGATAAGCGGTGCGTTCCATCAGTTCCTGCTCGACCGTAATGCCGACCTGCCGGAGCTGATCCACCAGGATATCCGAAATACGAATATAGTTGCCGCTGCTCATGGTAGGCATCTTGATCGTAAAACCATCGGGATAGCCTGCCTCAGCCAGAAGCGCTTTTGCTTTCTCGATATTGTACTCATAGTCAGAAGGATTCGCAGGCGCGCCAAAACAGTTGGAAGGGATCACGGAGTGCGCGATCTCACCCACGCCCTCCATCGCGCCGAGCAGAACGTCTTCCTTGTTGATCGCGTAAGCGATCGCCTGGCGGAGCTTGGTGTTGCCGGCAAACATACCGTCGGCATTATTGAACGTCAGGAAGAAGAACGAGTTGCTTGGTGTTTCATCGTAAATGAGAGCCGGGTTGTTGACGATGTGCGCCTTATCGGTCGCCTGCGTATTGGGGATCATGTCAATCTGGCCCTTTTCAAGGGCAATCAGGGCGGAGGCGCTATCCGAGATGATCTGGAAGGTCAGGTTCTTGATCGGGGCCGATCCCCTGTAATAGTCTTCAAACGCCGTCATGACGATCTTCTCGCCAGAAGACCACTCAACGACCTGGTAGGGGCCGGCTGCGACAGGCTTTCTAGCAAAGCCCTCCGGATCAGCCTCGGCGGCGCTCTTGGACACGATGGCGCAGTTGACGTTCGTCAGGCAGCCTTCGATCGGACCATATGAGTATTTGAGCTTCATCAGTACGTGGGAGTCGTCGATTTTAGACACGGATTCGATCGAGCCCGTCATACGCGCCGTGGAAGCACTGGCAAGCGCTTTCTCAAAGGAGAACACCACGTCATCCGCCGTCATGATATCGCCGTTATGGAATTTAACATTCTCCCGTAGGGTAAATGTGATCTCCGTTCCATCCTCGGAATATGTCCAGGACTCGGCCAGCGCCGGCACCAGATTTCCCTCGGCATCTCTGCGGACAAGACCTTCATAAACATTACCCTCGATGCTGAAGGTGTTTAGGTCATTGGCAAGAGAGTAGTCTAGATTCGCAGGTTCGGCTGACAGCGCGATCGTGATAGAGTCTTTAACCGCTGCGGGCTCAACCGCGGTGTTCTCCGCTGCGCCGGTCGTCTCCACGTCGGCTTTTCCGCATCCGGCCAGGGCAGTGAACAGCAGTACCATGCACAGAGCCAAACTCAAGGTACGTTTCATACAGATTCCTCCTCTTCCTTTCTGTGCGCTGCGGCGCCGATAAAAGCTTTTTTGTTCCGGCAGACGCCGCCGCGGGTTGTACAGACGCCGAGTATCGACCATCTGTATACGATCCGCTTTATTTCGGTTCTCAATTAAAGCGGCCTATTATTCATATACTAAAGAATAATTATGCGCTTGTCAATGGCAGATTTCACTATCATTTGCGAGATATTCCGACATACGGCTTGTATAAACATCCAATTGGTCGCAATTCAGTTATTGCCTTTATCCGCAACAGCCGGTTGCTTATAATCCCTATGTTTTCATATTACAACATAATCTCTATAAGTTATCGCTTTTGAAAAAAACAGGGTATTACACTCATGGCCAACACAAGAACTAAAAGGCCAGCGCCAAGTCTTTTCATAGGCTTTAACCGTTGGAATATATTCCATCCCATGCTCCAAATCATAACGATACAATACGCTAAAGGCAACAGATATAATCATTACCTTCACACAGAAATTTAGGCAAGCAACACTGGATGGTCTTCAGCGTGGTAAATCACCCGAAAGCATAATCTTGGATAAAAACTATTGCAGAAAG
>CACXHI010000005.1 GCA_902767395.1 Oscillospiraceae bacterium | reverse complement strand
TCACTGCGGCGGCAATGAACTGACCGTATTATTGCGTTATGCCAAAACTCCGAACCTGTTGCTGTCAGGCAAATAGCTTATCCTTCGTGGGTTCGAATCCATCTGTCAAAAACGCAGGTCCATCTTTTACGTACCCCATAGCCAAATGAAGGAATCCCGGAACCCTTGTGGTTCCGGGATTTTTCGCCGTTTTTTGCCCATAGTGCAAAAATCAAAGGAATTCAACGTGTGAGAAACTGACTCGCAGGAACGGCCTTTCGGCGCGATGTTAGCTTTTTTTGAAGCAAAAATGCTAATGAAAATGCTAATGAATCAGGTGCGGGAATCAGGAGGCTCGGATGCAGTCTGTGAGTAAAATGCGCTGAGCTTATCCTTGCTTTTTTGCAGGTCGATCCGGGCAGCGTGGGTATATATCTCTTTCATGATTCGCTCGTTTGCCCATCCTCCGATTTCCTGACTGATCATCTCAGGGATTCCCAGATGGGCGGACAGGCTTGCAAAGCTGTGCCGTAGGCCGTGGATACCTGGATTCGGGACGCCGGCAGCGGCGCAGACTTTCGCGCAGTTGCGGCGCAGCGCCTCCTGCCCGCAGCGCATGACCTTCCCGGCGCTTTTGCGTTCCCGCTCAATTGCTGCCTTCAGGGCTGGAATCTGGATTTCAACGTTTCGGATGCTTGCTTCCGTCTTGGCTCCTTCTTTGAAGACCCACTTCCCGTCCTTGTCCTGAATGCGCACGCAGCGAACTTTGACAACAAAGTCGTTTTTGCCATTCCGGTTCTCCGAGCTTCAGGATTCATTCCTCTTCCAGTGTTCGCAGGCCGGCCACCTGGGAGACGGGGAGGGAGAAGCAGATCGCATCCGCCTTGGTTTGGGTTCCGGCCTTTTCCATGATGGCTCGCATAATCTCCGCCTTTGCGGAGGCTTTTGCGACGATCAGAAGAAGCTCCTTCTCGTTCGCCAAGGACAGTCTGCGGAATTTTTCCGCCTGCTTGACGCCCGTTCCCTTTGCCGCGACGACCGTTCCGCCTGTCGCGCCTGCGGAACGCGCCGCAGCCATTACCTCGTCCGAGTGGCCTTCATTGAGAATGACGTAGATCAATTCATGAGAAAAGGAGAACTCCGGCTTGCCGCTCTCCGGCGGTCTGTTGTCCGTCAGATTTGCCAAGGTTTGTGCACCTCCCACACTTTTTACCGGGATGGCAACCATTATGCCGTTTCCGGGAATGTCAATAAAGAGCTTGATTTTTGTTTGCCGAATCAGCTTGCCGGTCGTTTCCCTGTCTGCAATGGTTGCCATAATTGCCTTTTCGGTGGGGTTCAGCCCCCGCAGGGACAACAACTCCCGGGTGGCCGTCCCACGCCCCATCATGGTTTGAGAGACCTTCAGGCCAAGGGATTGATAAATCTTCTCCTGCGCAGTTCGTTTGTTTCTGTCCAGAATGGTCAGCACATAATAGAGCTCCATGCTACACCTCCCAAAGCTCAATGATCTCCGCGTCCCCATAGCTCGGGGACAGCAGATTCGACATGTTCCGGTTGGAGGACAATACGGAGAGCAGCCCCATTGTCTGCACCGTAATGAGCGGCATCATGGCGACCAGAGCGACCATCCCGAAGGCGTCGGTCATAATATTTCCGCCCAGCGCCCCCACAGCGCCGGAGACGAAGGGGAGCATAAACGCCGCAGTCAGCGGGCCGCTGGCGACGCCGCCGGAGTCAAAGGCAATGGCTGTGAACGTGTTTGGCACAAAGAAGGACAGTGCGAGAGAAAGCAAATAGCCCGGTGCGATGATCCAGAGGATAGAGAGTCCCGTCAGCGCCCGAATCAGACTCAGCCCCATTGCGGAGGAAACGGCGATGGACAGGCTCAAACCCATTGCCTTCGCGGAGATCACACCGGCGCTCAGCTCCTCCACCTGTTTGTTCAGCACATGTACTGCCGGCTCCGCGCGGATGATAAACCAGCCGAGCAGCATACTCAGCGGGATCAGCAGACAGCGAAATGCCGGCTCCGCCAGCCGTCGGCCCAGCATGTATCCCAGGGAGGAAAAGCCGACGTTTACCCCGGACAGAAACAGCATGAGCCCTGCGGCGGTCATCAATAAGCCGATGACGATCCGCAGGAACGGAACCCGCTCCAGACGAAGCGATACCAGCTGGAAAATGAGAAAGAAGACGACGATGGGCAGCAGGGCGACGCCGACCTCCTTGAGACTTTTGAGGCTCTCGGAGAGATAGCCGTGGCCCAAGGCAACCGTGTCGGCATAGGAGACTGCCGAGGCAGTGCCGTTGTCTCCCGTGGCTGCCCGGTAGAGAAAGCTCAGAATCAGCACGGCGAAAATCGGGCCGATGGAGCAAAGGCCGACCAGACCGAAGCTGTCCTCCTGCGCCCGAGCGTCGCTTCGGATGGAAGCAACGCCGACGCCCAGCGCCATAATAAACGGCACCGTCATGGGGCCGGTCGTCACGCCGCCGGAATCAAAGGCGACTGCCAGATAGTTTCGATCCCCCAAAAGGGCCAAAAGAAACACAACGCCGTAGAAGCCGAGCAGCAGCCACTTGAGCGGGATTGCATACAGGATTCGGGCCATGCTCAGCATCAGGAATAGGCCGACGCCAACGGATACCACCAGAATCAACACGACCGAATCAATGGCGGGTACGTTGTGGGCCAGAACCTGAAGATCCGGCTCCGCCACCGTGATGGAGACGCCCAGCAGGAAGCTGACGGATAGAATCAGTCCGGGCTTTTTTGTCTTTGTCATGTGGGACCCGATATGTGAACCGATCTGCGTCATGGAAATCTCCGAGCCAAGGGTAAAGAGACCCATGCCCGCGATTAAAAAAACGGTCCCGATCAAAAAAGCAAGCATCAAATCCGTCTGCATGGGCACCCAAAGCAGGCACAAAACGGCCACAATCAGTACCACCGGCAGCACCGAAGCTGCGGATTCCCGGAGCTTCTCGAAAAAAGCACTTCTCTTCGGCAACGGTCATTCCCCCTTCTCAACCGCATGGATTCATGGAATCATTCCGGCTTCTTTTCCGGGTCGGGCGCATCGTTTTCCGCCATCCGGTATCCGACGCCGACTTCTGTGAAGATATACCGGGGCTCGTTTGGGTTTGGCTCGATTTTTCTGCGGATGCTGGCCATATGGACCCGGAGGATTTTGTTGTCCTGATTCGCGGCCGGCCCCCATAATTCCCGAAGCATCGACCGATAGGTCATGACGCGTCCGGCATGTTTTCCCAACAGCGCAACGATTTTATATTCGTTGGGCGTCAGGTGTACATCCCTTCCGGCCAGAAGAACCCGCATCTTTTTATAATCAATTTCCAAATCTCCCACGTGATAAGTGCCGGTCAACCCGATCTCATCGTTATCTGACGCAGTGCGCGTATGGCGCAGGGCGGCGCGAATTCGCGCCAGCAGTTCAATGGAGCCAAAGGGCTTGGAGATATAATCATCCGCTCCCTCGTCGAGGGCGGCCGCCTTGTCCTCCTCCATGCTTCTGGCGGAGACGACGATGATGGGTGTTTGCGTCCATGACCGCACGTTGTGTATGATCTGACTGCCGTCCATATCCGGGAGGCCGAGGTCCAGCAGAATGCAGTCCGGGCATTGGGACGCGATGAGATGCAGGGCGTCTGTTCCCGTTTCCGTCACGATCACGTCATACCCGGCGGCGCTGACGGAGGTTTTCAGGAAAATGGAGATGCCGGGGTCATCCTCCACGATCAATACCTTATAGCGCAGTTGGTTCGGCATAGGGCTCCTCCTTGCAGGGCAGTGTGAAGCGGAAGGCGGCGCCCCCGTGGCGGCTTTGCCCCGCGCTGAATCGGCCGCCGTGGGCGCGAATGATGGAATTGCAAACAGACAATCCGATCCCCATGTTTCGTCGGTCGTCGGACCGGGAACGCGCTGTCTGCTGCATGGTACCGTCCATAAGCTGCGGAAGGCTCGAAGCCGGTATTCCCGGGCCGTCGTCCTCGATGGACACCGTGACCTCCTGCGCCCCGCTCGAGACAGACAGCCAGATCTGGGTTGCGCCCTTCGCATGGGCGTTCACATTGTCAAACAGATTGATCAGCACTTGCTCGATCAGCACGCCGTCCATGGGAACCAAAAGGATCTCATCCGGCGTCGAAACCTGAACCGGCAGCGCCGTCGGAGCGCGGTGATATTTCAGAATCGCGCTGCCGATAATCTCCTCCAGCACCTCTTCCTCCGTTTTGAGACGGACCTCCTCCGTGCTGAATCGGGTCACAGAGAGCAGATTTTCCGTTACCCGAACCAGCCATTCCGCATCCCGGTGAATCCCGGTCAACAAAGAAGTCTGGTTGTCCCGAGACAGCGGCTGCTCCAACAGCGTTGAGCTGGCTCCTACGATGGAAGCAAGCGGGGTACGAATATCATGGGCAATGGCACGCAGCAGATTGGCGTGCATTCGTTCCCGTTCCATTTCATAGCGCACATGCTCCTGCCGTTTGATCTGGGTCGTCAGTGTGCTGACCAGCACGGAGACCACGAGCATCACAATCACGGTCAGCGGATAGCCGGGATAGGTGATGTCAAAGGACCAAAAGGGATAGGTGAAGCAGTAATTCACGCAGAGGGTTCCCACGACGGAGGCCGCAATGCCCCAGAGATACCCGTCTGTAAAACGAGCGACGACGGCCACGGCCAATATAAAAATCCCCATGGCAAAGGGGTTGTTGTCATTGTCAAACCCCGCCAGAAGCATGGATATTGCCAGCGCGGCACCGAGAATCAAAACAAATCGAACGGGATCAAGGACGCGCTTCCTGTTTGGTGCTTTCTGCATTTTCTCACCCCGATGACGTTCATCAATCGTTATGACTGACGTATTATAGCATACGATTTCTGCATTTGCGTATGATTTGTGCATTCTTTCCGGAAAATTCGCGGCTTTTTTGGCACGCAATCCTGCAAAAAACCTCTCCGGCATTTCAGTCGGAGAGGGAAAAAAGTTCGGGTGGCCTCTGCAAACCGACGGCGGTGCAAGGGCCTTACGCCTGCCCGTGCTTCATCTTTACAAACTTTACGAATTCCTTGACCTCGTCGTACATCTCGTCGGTGAGCGCACCTGCGCCGCCGAAGAGGGCAAACTTGATATCCTCCTCGGTGACCTCCGGCCTGTCAGCAGGCTGGGGGGCTTTTTTCTCTCCGTCGTTGACCGCGCCGGTCCAGCCCATCAGATAGGCCGGGGTGACGTCGAAGTATGCCGCAAGCTTTTCCAGATTCCGCTTGCTCAGTCCGGACTGACGCCCCATCTTCAAGTCTGACAGATTTCCTCGGTTGACCCCAGCTTCCTTGCACATGGTCGTCACCGTGACGCCCCGCTGCTTGCAGAGCGCGTCGATTCTTTCGTACAGTTCGTTCATGCTGCACCTCCGTAATCAAAAGACAGAAATTACGGAAATCGGTAAAAATAGATTGACATTTTCGGAAATCCGTATTATAATAACGGAAGATTACCGAAGTCCGTAATTAATTGGCTTTGGTCCATTATATTACGGGAAAACGGAAATGTCAAGAGAAAGGAGTAATTCACATGATCAATCGAACCAGAATGCTCAGGCAGAGCGTCCAGCGCCTGCTGCGGGAGGACTATCCACAGCGCAGAGCCCAATTGCAAACCCTGCCGAAGCGGATCGCCACGGAGCGCGCTCGACTGGAAACGCTGCGAGCGACGGCTGCGGCGCTGCCTGTTCCGCCTGCGTGCGGCAAGCGCAGGGAGGAGCAGGAAACCGCGATTACCGTGGAGCTTGACCGTCT
>CACXHI010000004.1 GCA_902767395.1 Oscillospiraceae bacterium | reverse complement strand
GGCTATCCACGCTCGGATACTTGACTCGTCGACCCCGACACGCCTTGCTGCCTCTGCCTGGCTGATTCGTCCCTCTATACAATCTTCGGCAATTCGGACTTTTTCTTCTGCATTTAACTTGTTTTTGCGTGACATGATAATGCTCCCCCTATGATGACAGTGACTTTCTTATTTCACTGTCTCTCATAGAGGGAGCATATCAGAAGGCGAACAAGAGAAAGTAATCCATTTCATGCAAACAGACACCCGCGGTCGGATGACCGCGGGTGTTTTTATCCATGATACGGATTAAAGATCGCAGTTGTTGACCGTTCTGGGGAAGGGGAGGACGTCGCGGATGTTTCCCATGCCGGTCAGGTACATGACGCAGCGCTCGAAGCCGAGACCGAAGCCAGCGTGCCGTGCCGTGCCGTACTTCCGCAGATCGAGATAGAAGTCGTAGAGCTCCTTCTTCATGCCCAGCTCCTCAATGCGCGCCATGAGCTTGTCGTAATCCTCCTCGCGCTGGCTGCCGCCGATGATCTCTCCGATCCCGGGAACAAGGCAGTCCATCGCGGCCACGGTCTTGCCATCGGGGTTCAGCTTCATATAGAAGCTCTTGATTTCCTTCGGATAGTCCGTCACGAACACCGGGCGCTTGAAGATCACCTCGGTTAGATAGCGCTCATGCTCGGTCTGCAGGTCGCTGCCCCAGTGAACAGGATAGTCGAACTTGTCGTTGTGGGGCTCCAGAAGGGAAATCGCTTCGGTGTAGGTCACACGGCCAAAGTTAGAGTTCAGCACGTGATGCAACCGATCCAGCAGCTCCTTGTCCACGTAGGTGTTGAAAAACTCCATTTCCTCCGGGGCGTTTTCCAGCACGTAAGAAATGATATACTTCAGCATATCCTCCGCAAGCTGCATATCGTCCTGCAGGTCGGCAAAGGCGATTTCCGGCTCAATCATCCAGAACTCAGCGGCGTGGCGGGTGGTGTTGGAGTTCTCCGCCCGGAAGGTGGGGCCGAAGGTGTAGATGTTGCGGAAGGCCATTGCAAAGGTCTCGCCGTTGAGCTGACCGGATACCGTCAGGTAGGTGAGCTTGTCGAAGAAATCCTTGGAGTAGTCCACAGAGCCGTCCTCAAGGCGGGGAGGATTGTTGACGTCCAGCGTCGTGACCTGGAACATCGCACCGGCGCCTTCGCAGTCGGAGCCGGTGATCAGGGGCGTGTGGACGTAGACAAAATCCCGCTCCATAAAGAACTTGTGGATTGCGTATGCAATCAGGCTGCGGACACGGAACACCGCCTGAAAGGTGTTGGTTCTGGGACGCAGATGGGTCACGGTGCGCAGGTACTCCAGCGTATGACGCTTCGGCTGGATGGGGAAGTCAGGCGTGGAAGGGCCCTCCACAGCGACGGACTTGGCCTGAATTTCAAAGGGCTGCTTGGCCTCCGGCGTCATCTCTACAACGCCCTCGACAATCAGGGCCGCGCCGATATTGATCTTGGAAATCTCCGCGAAATTCGTCATTGCGTCCGTAATAACGACCTGAACAGGCTGGAAGTACGTTCCGTCGGAGAGCATGAGGAAACCAAAATTCTTGGAAGCTCTGCGGTTTCGTACCCAACCGCCCAGCTTTACAGTCTGCCCCGCATAGGCTGCGGTGTTGCGAAACAGTTCTCGGAGGGTGAGTAAGGATTCCATGATTCATTCCCGCTTTCTTTCCTAAATTTAATATTCCTTATACTAACATAACTGTATTCATTTTGCAAGATGTTTGACTACTTTTTTTGGGCGGACGTGCGCGAAAACAATTCCGGCCTCGTCGGTTGATTTTGGAATGCTTCTTTGCTATAATACCCAAGGTTGCGCATATGAATGACGAAAGGAATTATCGGATATGTGGACGGAAGAATCGATCCGTGGACTGCTGGATCGACAGCGGTCTTTTTTCAAAACGGGGAAGACGTTGAATGTGTCGTGGCGCAGGGAACAGCTGAAAAAGCTGAAAGCCGCTGTGCTTGCCCATCAGGGGGAGATTACGTCGGCGCTGGCTGCGGATCTCGGTCGGAGTGAGGCAGAGGCCTACTTCTGTGACGTTGGCAGCGTGATTTTGGAGATCAACGAAACGCTGCGCGGGCTTCGTCGATGGGCGCGGCCCGAGACGCATTTCAGCGGCCTGGTCTGTTTTCCCAGTGTGGTGACAAAGGTTTACCCCATGCCTTATGGGGTTGCGCTGATTATCAGCCCCTTTAATTTTCCCTTCTTGCTTTCTCTCAGCGTGCTGACGGCGGCTATCGCCGGCGGCAACACGGCGGTCATCAAGGCCAGCTCCAAGTCTCCGCACTGCACTGCGGTGCTGCAAAAGCTGATCGGGGAAGCGTTCCCGCCAGAGTATGTGTCCGTGGTGGACGGCGGTCACGACGTGGCGGATCTCTGTCTTGCACAGCGGTTTGACAAAATCTTCTACACCGGCTCGCCCCGGGTGGGCGCCCACGTGATGGAGGCGGCCTCCAAGCATTTGACCCCGGTTGCACTGGAGCTGGGCGGCGAGACGGGGAATTGGTGCGTGGTGCGCAAGGACGCCAATCTGCGCGACGCCGCTCGGAAGATAGCGTTCTTCAAGCTCTGCAACAGCGGTCAAATTTGCATTGACGTCAATCAGGTCGCTGTGGCGGAGGAGGTTGCGCAGGAATTTCTGTCAGCGCTGCGCGCCGAATTCGAGCGCCAGATCGGGTCAGACGCACTGGAAAACCCGGAGTATCCCTGCCTGATTACGGCGGAGGCCTACCGCAAGTGCGCTGCGGAGGCGGAGAAATATCGGGACCGCATCGTTCTGGGGGGCACAGGCAGCGAAGCAACGCGCAGATATGCCCCCACGGTCATCTATCCGGTGCGTATGGACGAGCAGATCGTGCAGCATGAGCTGTTTTTCCCTTTGCTGCCGGTGGTGTCCTATAAGGATGCGGAGATCGACAAGCTTCTGGACACGATTGCTGACCGGGAGCATGGCTTGGCGTTCTATCTTTTCACAAAGGACAAGGCGTGGGCGCGCAGGGTGATGGCCTCCCAGCAATACGGCGGGGGCTGTGTCAATGAGGTTTGCCTTCACCTGATGGTGCGAGGCGTCCCGTTTAACGGCACAGGGCACTCCGGCATGGGTGCTTACCACGGGCGCTGGGGGTTCCGTGAGTTTACCCATCCCTCCACGGTTCTGTACGGTGCGACCCACTTCAACCTCCCCCTGCGGGAGCATCCCTACGGTGGGAAAAAGAACGCTTGGAAAATGAAAATGCTCCGCCTGTTTGAGCGGTAAAGCTTTTTGACAGATGAAGGATCAAACGCTTGTCAGGAAAAACACGCGCCCTTCTCATAGAGCGCCGGAACAGCCGCTGTGGGACAGGGAATGGAAAGAGAGGATGAGATTCGATGAACATTTTTAAGGCTGCGTTCTGCCGCACGTTTCAACTGGGGTTCCGCATTCTGTATCCTGTTTTACCCTACCGCGAGCCGAAGGAGCTGTGCTCCGACGGCAATCTCACTGCCAAGCTGCGGGAGCTGGGCGTGGATTCTGCGCTTCTGGTCACCAACGAAAGCCTCCGTAAGCTGGGGGTCACCGCCT
>CACXHI010000003.1 GCA_902767395.1 Oscillospiraceae bacterium | reverse complement strand
TCCAGATCATTTTCGCCGTTGCGGCAGACTTCCTTCACGCCCGCGTCGTAGACGGCCTTCAAGAAGGAGTTGCCATAGTCGAAGAAGTACGTGCCCTGCGCATGGAACTTGCAGATCATCTCATAGTGGTGGCGCAGCGTTTTGTCTACAAGGTGACGGAAGCCCTCCGGGTCCTTGTCCAGCATTTCCGTCCGCTCGGCAAAGCTCAGGCCCTGCGGGCAGTAGCCGCCGTCGTAGGGAACGTGGCAGGAGGTCTGGTCGCTCATCAGATCAACGTGAATCTTCTTCTCGTAGAGGTACTCCAGCAGATCGACGATGTTGCCATTATAGGCCACGGCGCAGGCCGTTCCGGCCTTCTGATGCTTTGTTGCAATTTTCACGGCTTCCTCAAGGCTTGCCGTGCGGTGACTGACCCAGCCCTGCGTGAAGCGGGTCTCGATGCGGGAGTCATCAACCTCCGCAATAATGGAGGCTGCCCCGGCAATCTCGGCGGCCTTACCCTGCGCGCCGCTCATGCCGCCGAGTCCGGCGGAGATAAACAGCTTCCCGGCGAGGTTCCCGTCGTTGGGAATGCCAAGCTTCAAGCGACCCGCGTTGAGCAGGGTGTTGAAGGTTCCGTGTACGATGCCCTGCGGCCCGATGTACATCCAGCCGCCGGCAGTCATCTGTCCGTAGTTGGCGACGCCGAGGGCGGCGGCGCGGTTGAAATTCTCCTGATCGTCAAAGGTGCCGACCATCAGGCCGTTGGAGATAATGACCCGCGGCGCGAGTTTGTGGGAGTGGAACAGCCCGAGCGGGTGGCCGGACATGACAACGAGCGTCTGCTCGTCAGTCAGCGCCTGAAGGTACTTTTTAATCAGGCGGTACTGCATCCAGTTCTGGCAGACCTGCCCGGTTTCGCCGTAGGTGACCAGCTCGTAAGGATAAAGCGCAACGTCAAAGTCCAGATTGTTGTCGATCATGACCTGAATCGCGCGGCCCTCAATGCACTTGCCCTGATACGCCTCGATGGGTTTTCCGTAGAGCTTCCCGGCAGGACGGAAGCGGTAGCCGTAGATGCGGCCGTGCTCCTTGAGCTCCTGTGCAAACTCCTTTGCCATCTGCGCGTGGTGCTGCTTTGGAATGTAGCGCAGTGCGTTGCGGATCGCAAGGGCCTTGTCCGCCTCGGTCAGCTTGGATTCGCGGCGCGGCGCGCGGCGGTACTGGGGGTCAAACTGGGGGTATTCGGGCAGCGTGTCATCCAGACGAATGACCATTGCCTTGCTGAAATCAATGTCCATGACATACGACCTCCTTATTCAAAATCGGGAACGATTTGCTTCACAGCCTGAATGAGCTCCTCGGAGCGCACCAGCTTTTCGATTTTCTCAATGTCGATTCGCAGCTCCCGATCCTCCTCCATAAAGGGGATGAGGGCGCGAACCTTGTCGTAAACGACCTGCACGGCAGGGGAGAGACCTTCGCCCCACGGACCGACACGGCGGCGGACGTCCACCGCCTGACAGGCAGTCAGAAGCTCGTATGCCAGCACAGAGCGGGTGTTCTCCAAAATCAGACCGGCCTTGCGCGCGGCTGTCGTCCCCATGGAGACGAAGTCCTCCTGGTTGGCGGAGGAGGGAATGGTGTCCACGCAGGCGGGATGGGCGAAGACCTTGTTCTCGGAGGCCATGGAGGCCGCAGAGTACTGCACGATCATAAAGCCGCTGTTGACGCCTGCCTTGGTCGTCAGGAAGGGGGTCAGGCCGTTGGAGAGCGCTGCGTTGACCATCCGCTCGGTGCGGCGCTCGGAGATGGAGGCAAGCTCCGCGCAGGCAATGCCGAGGAAGTCGAAGGGAAGGGCCATCGGCTCGCCGTGGAAGTTGCCGCCGGAGATGACGGCTTCATCCTCTGTAAACATCAGGGGATTGTCGGTGACCGCGTTCAGCTCGATCTCGACCTTTTCCCGCACGTAGGCCAGCGCGTCCCGAATGGCGCCGTGTACCTGCGGAATGCAGCGCAGGGCATAGGCGTCCTGCACCCGGGCGTGCTGACTTTTTTGAAGTATCTCACCGTCGGCGGTGAGCAGGCGAATATTCTTTGCCACGCGAATCTGGCCCTTGTGCCCGCGCGCAGTGTGCATCCGCTCCTGAAAGGCGTCAAGCTGTCCGCCAAGCGCGGTGAAGCTCACCGAGGCGACAACGTCCGCCAGATCCGCAGCCAGCATGGTGTCGTAAAGATACAGCGCACCGACGCTCGTCATGGCGCAGGTGCCGTTGGTAATGCCGAGACCCTCCTTGCTGACAAGCGTGTCCAGAACGGGGATTCCGGCCAGCTCCATTGCCTTCGCGCCGTCGTACACTACGCCCTGATACTTGGCCTTTCCGCGGCCAAGCAGGACAAGACCCATGTGGCTCAGCGGAGCCAGATCGCCGGACGCGCCGAGAGAACCCTTCTGGGGGATCACAGGGGTGACGCCCTTGTTGAGCATTTCCACCAGCATCTTGACAAGGACCGGACGAACGCCGCTGATGCCGACGCAGAGCGCGTTGGCGCGCAGAAGCATCATACCGCGCACCTGCTCGTCGGAATAAGGCTCACCGGTGCCGACCGCGTGGCTGAGGATCAAATTGGTGGACAGCTGTGCGCTCATTTCCTCGGGAACGGCGACGTTCGCAAAGTCACCGAAGCCGGTCGTGATGCCATAAACAACCCGCTTTTCCCGGGAAATGCGATCTGCAAGCTCACGGGAGCGAATCATGGCCTCCATCGCTTCGTCGGCAATGGAAACCTCTGCGCGGTACCGGGCGACGGCGATGAAAGCGTCAAGCGTCAGACTGTGCCCGGTCAGAACGACGGGGGAAACACAATGGGGAGATTCCATGAAAAACACACTCCTTATTAACTGCGATTAGAATTACGGTACGACTCCAAACGAAGCCGTCTTCGATCAATAGAATTATAGCCCATTTTCCATGGAAAAGCAAGGAGTTTTATTGCAGAATCGGCGGGATGCCGGAGGAAACGGAAAATGAAAAATGCGGGGAAAACCATACGGCGGTACGGTTTTCCCCGCTTCGCGGGAGCAAGTGCGGTGGACGCGCAAGGGCTCAGAGACGGAAGTCCTCCTCTGTAAACGCAGTAAAATCCTTTGCCTTCAGCTTCCTGGGCGTCCGCTTCAGCGGGTCATAGCGAAAGCGGCGGCAGCTCCCGTTGGCAGAGACAAAGCCCCTTTTCGTGCAAAGGAGCTTGCCATCGCTGGCCTGCCCCGCGTGGGCGCAGTAAGCGCAATTCTTGACGATGGTTTTCCGAAACAGCATAGGCGCCTCCTGAGTTCTTTCGTGGCAACGGCATCTGCGCGGTGCGCACGCCGTTCCAATCGGTTGTCTGCCTGTCATTATACCACAGGTTTCTTCGATTTCCAATGGATTTTTACGGAAATCCGCAAAAAAACGGAAATTGCCGACACACCGAGCAACAGAAGCCCTGCACACAGGAGCGGAACGCGGTCAAATGAAAGGACAATGAGCGCCAGAGCCGCTGAAAGCCCGGCCTGAAGCAGCTTTGCGGCGACGTATTTTCCGCTCGGAAGCCCTGCAGGGCTGAATGCTTGGAGCGCCTGTGCGTGGACGCACAAGCCGCCCCACGCCGTCATTGCGGCAGAGAGGACGAAGGCGGTTCCTCGCTCCATGCCGGAAAGAAGCGCTGTACCGCCGGATAGCTCTAAAAACCCCGTAACGCCTGCCTGAACAGGTGGCGAAAGCTGCCCGAGGGGCAGAACGGACGCGATGCACGCCATGACAGCGCTGAAAAACGACACCGTTGCCGTCAGACGAAGCATTGCTTTGGCGGAGGCGTCCAGCGCGGCAAAAAACGCCTTCGAGAACGGCACGCTTTTCTCAGCAGGCGGCTTCGACGCTTTCGGAGGGACTCCTGCCGGGCCACGGAGCAGAAGCCCTGCCGTCCACGCCGAGAGAAGCTGAATCACCAACAGAGCAGCGCCCAGCTCAGGCTGGCCGAAAATCCCGCTTCCAACCGCCCCGATCAGAAAAGCCGGCCCTGCGTTGTTGCAGAGCACCTGCGCTCGAAGCGCTTCCCGCCGATTCAGGCTGCCGTTTTGATAAAGCTCCGCCAGCATCTGCGCTCCGAGCGGAAACCCGCCCAGCAGACCCAGAAGGAACGGAAGCATTCCGGCTCCGGACAGACCGACGAAACGGCCCAGCCATGGAAAGAATCTTTGGGAAAAAAGGCGGGCGACACCCATCCGAATCATGCAGCCGGTCAGAACGCTGACGGGAAATAACGAAGGAATCAACACACGGACGCAGAGCGTCAAGCCGGAACGCACGCCTTCCGCGACGGCAGAAGGAAAAAACAAAAACAACAGCATTCCGGTTGTGACGGTAAAAAACGCCGGGTTCCAACGCTCTTGCTTCACGGTACATCGCCTCCTGTGCAGAAAGCCTATGCAAGAATCCGGGCGGCCTTGCATAAGGTGAAGCAGGTTTTTACGGAGGTGCATGGGATGAAACGAGGCAGAGAACTGGCACAGACGCTCCTGTCCGCGGCGGATTTTCCGGGGGAGATTCTGACCGGGGTTCCGGTTGTGGAGTGGAAGGGAACCAGCGAGGCGGTGATTATTTCCCATCGCGGAATCATTGCCTATGACCCGGCGGTCGTGCGCGTTGCAACCGCCATCGGGCCACTGACCCTGACAGGCGAGGCATTGACGATTTTTCGGATGAATCGGGAACGAATGATTCTGCACGGCGTCATTCGCCGGATTGAAATGGGGGAGGGCGGATGATCAGACGTCTGCGAGGAAACCTGGAGGTGGAGTTGACCGGCGCGTCGCTGGAGCGCTGTCTGAACCGCTGGGTGAAGGCCGAGCTTCCGTTCTGGGATTTGCGACGGCAGGACGAGCTGAAGGCCCGCTGCCGCATCTATGAGTCCGATCTGGACGCCGCGCGGCGGGAGGCGGCTCGCGCGCAGATCGGCCTGTGCGTGCTGTCCGGCGCCGGTCTGCCGCGTCTGCTGCGCCGACTTCGGCGCAGGCCGGTGCTTGCCCTCGGCGTCGTGCTGGCTCTGGCCGCGGCGCTTTTGCTCCAGAACTTCGTCTGGTTTCTCCGCGTGCAGGGAAACGAGACCGTCACCACGGAACGAATTCTGCAAGCGCTGTCCGAAGAGGGCGTCCGCTTCGGTGCGTGGGGACCGAATCTGGATTCGGAGGATCTGAAAAACAGAATGCTTAATCGCATCCCCGAGCTTCGCTGGCTGGCGGTCAACCGCGAGGGCGGTCTGGTCACGGTTTTGACAGCGGAGCGAAAGCCGGAGCGTCCCACAGAGGACAGAACGGGGATCACAAACGTGATTGCCTCCCGTCCGGGGATCATTCAAGAGCTGCATGTGACGGACGGCGTGGCAGTGGCTGCGCCGGGGGACAGCGTGCAGGCGGGGGATCTTTTGATTTCCGGCTTCGCGGAGTGGACGACCCATGTGCAGGCCATGCACGCGGCCGGAGAGGTGCGCGCCCTGACGATGCGGCAGCTGGACGTGATTTGCCCGAACGTCGCCATGCAAAAGGTTTACACCGGCCGTTCGGAAGTCTGCCGTTCGATTATTTTTCAAAGAAAACGAAGAAAAATTTCAGGAAACAGTAGCATTTTTGGTGTAAAGTGTGATAGAATGATAGAAACAACAGTGTGGACCCTGCCGGGCGGGTATTCGCTTCCGATTTGCGTTGAGACGCAAACCCTTTTGGAGTATGCCCTTGTTCCGAAGGCGGTGGATCTGGAGACCGCCGGACGGATTCTGTGTGCGGACGCGGAGCGCTTGGTGATGGCGCAGATGGTTGCAGGGGAGATTACGCGCACAACCACCCAAATTACACCAAAGCAGGAC
>CACXHI010000002.1 GCA_902767395.1 Oscillospiraceae bacterium | reverse complement strand
GACACCCTTGGCTTTGGCTATGACCTTCCCGCTGCCGGGCAGTCTCGGGACTTTCACCCTCTAGAACGTGCGCTCACCGGGCGCACATCCAAAACAGCGAGCCGCCCTGAAAGCAGGGCGGCTCGCTGTTTTTTTCTTTTCCGGAATTGCCGGAACCCATTCGAGAAAACGGGAAGCTCTTATTCGCCAATGGCCGCAGTACGGTAGAGGAATCGCAGCTCCCCTTCCACGTCGTCAGAAAGGCCGGTGTACGCGGAACGAAATGCTTTCCCAAGCGCAACAATCGCTTTCACCCGGTCCGCAAGACCTTTGGCGTCTACGGTGACAAGCCGAGAAAGCTTCTGGATTCCTTCTTTGTTGAACTGCTCCATTCCGCTGTGAAGGTCGTCGGAACCGTCGCGCAGCTTCCGGATTCCTTCAATGAACGCGGGAAGATTGTCCTGCATCGTATGTGTTCCGGAGGCCAGCCGTCTTGTACCGTCCGATAGCTCCGCAGCGCCGCTTGCAAGCGAATCGGTTCCTTTGGAGAGTGTCTTGGTTCCAGAAACCAGCGTTGCGCTCCCGTCAGAAAGCTTCGCCGCTCCAGTCTTCAACTGCACCGCACCGGAGCTGAGCTTCTTCGCACCCTTGGCAGCAGCGTCCACCCCGGCAGTATAGCTTTGAATTCCGAGATAGAAGGCGTTATACTGATCCAGAGAGGTCTTCAAAGCAATCACGGTTTTTGCACCTTTTGTGGCTGCAGCCAGCTTTTCCTGCACCTCTGATCCAGCCATAGCGTCGGCAATTGCCTTCTGCACTTGCGCTTCCGTGTTTTCGGCAATGACTGCCTGCATTTCTTTTGTGGCCATTTGTGCGTCGATCTTCTGTGCTATCAACGCCTGAACCTCGTCGGAGGCCATTTTTTGCTCGATTGTCGCTTCCATCTGTTCCTGGATCTCTGTGGAAGCCAGCTTTTCCTGAACGATTTGTTCACACTTTTGCTCTATGGTAGAAGTAATCAAGGCCTGAACTTCATTCGATTTCATCTGTTCCGCCGTCTGTGCTTCGATGGCTGCCACGACGGAATCCGAGAGCATCTGCGTCTGAATGGCCGTATCCACCTGCGTCTGCATCTCTTCACGAATCTCACCGGCGGCGACAGCCGCTTCATAGTCTTCTACGCTCATTCCAGTCAGGGCTTGAATCACCTCGGCGCGCACCTTGGCGGCGACCGCCGCGGTAACCTGCTCTTTTATCTCAGCTTCCACAGCCGCCGTGACCTCAGACGAAATCATGGGACGGTTTTCCTCCACCGCGGCCTGAAGCTTGTCAGTCACCGCGGCAAGGACCTGTTCGGAGACACTCTGCCGGACTGCCGCCGTCACAGCCTCCGTGACCTGCGCCCGAACCGCAGCGGTGACAAGCGTCTCGATTTCCGGTCGCTTCGCTTCCACAGCCTCCTTGACCTGTGCAAGAGCCTGCGCGTAGATCGCGTCAGGATCCAACGATGCGATCACCTGACTGAGCTGGGTCTGATAATTGGAAACCGTCAACGCGGAAACACGCAGTCCGTTGGCCTTGAGCTGAGTTTCTGCCGCCGACAGAAGGGAGTTGAATACAGTTTCCGCGCCATCATTGATTGCAGCGGAGTTTGCACTGAGCTGATCCAGACCCGCGCTCAACTGTGCGGCGCCGCCGGCCAACTGATTCGCGCCGGAAAGCAGTTCCCCGGCACCGGACGCCAAACGCTCCGCGCCGTTTTTGACCTCCCTCGCACCGGAAGCAATCTGACCCGCGCCGCCTTTCAGCGCACTTGCTCCATCGGCCAACTGATCCGCGCCGTCGCACAGCGCATGGACGCCGTCTGTGAGTTCATCGGATCGATCCAGCAACGTATCCAATCCCTCATTCAGCGCCTGTGCGCCGTCTAAGAGCTGATCCATGGCATCGGTCAGTTCGTCCATCGAGGAAACAAGCTTTCCCAGTGCGTCGGGGTCCGTTTCGTCATAATCCTGTAAAAGATTGTTTGCAGCCAAGGTGTAAATTGCGCCAAGGGCAAACTCCTCGGCATCTGCCGTCACCGTCACATGATCTGGGAGCTCCAGCTCCAGGTCCTCCGGGAGCGCCAGGCTTTCGTTCATGCCGGGCATGGCATAGCCGACTACAATAGTACGGCTTCCATCGTTCACCAGCTTGCCGTTTTCTACGGCCACGTTGGAAAAACGCTGATTGTCAAGCAGCATGGCAGAGAGCATCAGGAAAGGAGCGCAAAGCCTTTCCTCCTTGCCGTCAATTTCTTTCACAGCCCAGACGTTGTTTGTGTAATCAATGCGAATCTCGACCCGGCCACTCTTTCCGGCCAGGTCTTCCGGGGCAATCTCCTTCCCGTCCAGACGGTAGGTGATGCGCACATCCACAGGCAGTTCTTTTTCTTCCTGCGTCTGCTTCGAGCTTTCTTGTCCGTCCGCGTCCTTGAATCGGTCGCTGACAATGAGCTTCTGCACTGCGCCGACAGCATCCGTCAGGATGTATACTGCTTCGTTGTCGGAAACCGAATCGGACGGCAGCTCCGTTTCCGCAGAAGCTTCTGCTGCATCCGCAGTCTGTTGATTGTCATTGTCAGCATGGACAAGGCCGACACAGCCTAACACCAGCGTTAGGCATAAGATCAGCGCCAAAGCGCGGTTTTTCATGGATTTCATACCAATAGCCTCCTTATGAGCTTTCTTGATCGTTCCGGCTGGAACGGTTATTTCCGGTTCAAATTCCGCATTCCGAGGGTTGTCGCGCAGATCAGCCGATCAAAAATCAGCAGAAGCGCAGGCAAAACAAGAATCACGCAGATCGCGCTGATCAGCGCGCCACGGGCCATGAGCATACACATGGAGCTGACAATATCAATATTCGAGTAAACCGCAACGCCGAAGGTCGCTGCGAACAAGCCCATTCCGGAAACAAGAATGGATGGGATCGAGGTAGAGAGCGCAGTCAGAACCGCTTCCTTCCGATCTGCCCCTGTAATCCGCTCTTTTTTGTAGCGGGTCGTCATCAGAATCGCGTAGTCCACCGTTGCGCCGAGTTGGATTGTGGAGATGGCTATGGGAGCGATAAAGGGAAGCGTACTGCCCAGATAATGCGGCAGGCCCAAATTGATAAAAATTCCAACCTCAATCACCGCAATCAACAGGACGGGCAGGGTGACGCTCTTTTCCACGAAGAAGATGATGAGGAAGACCAGCACGACCGAGACGGTGTTCACCACGGAGAAGTCGCGGTCGGTCGTTTCAATCAAATCCTTCATACACGGAGCCTCACCGATGAGCATTCCGCCCTCGTCGTATTTCTTCAGAACGCTGTTGAGTGCGGTAATCTGCGCGTTGACCTCGTCGCTTGCCGCTCTGTATTCCGAGATGACCAGCAGGAGCTTCCAGTGATCGCTCTCCATGATCTGTCGCAGGCGGTTCGGGACAATCTCCAGTGGAACGTCCTCACCCATCAGCGTTTCCAGACCGAACACTGTTTTTACGCCCTCAATCGTTTCCATCTCGCGGCACATGGCGCGCAGATCCTTCTCCGGCGTCGATGCATCCGCCAGAATCATGTGGGTGGAGGCAATATCGAACCGATCACGAAGCTTCGAGTTGGCGATGACGTATTCCATATCCTCCGGCAGACACTCGCCCATATCGTAGTAAACCTCATCGTCGGTTTTCTGATAGCCGTACCATGCGGGAATCGCGCTCAGAACGAACAGCACAAGAAGTACGGGTGCAATTCTCAGCAGTCCCTTTGAAGCTTTTGTCATATTTGGAATCAAGCTGCGATGCTTTGTCTTCTGCAGCGGCTTATCGAGCAGCAGAATCATGGCCGGAAGAACGCTCACGCAGCCGAGGACGCCGAGGATGACGCCCTTTGCCATCACGATGCCAAGATCCCGTCCCATGGTGAAGGACATAAAGCAAAGGGCAACGAAGCCGGCAACTGTCGTGACGGAGCTGCCCACAACGCTGGTGAAGGTCTGATGAATCGCGCAGGCCATTGCCTCTCTGTGATCCTCCGCGTGACTTTGCAGTTGTTCGTTATAGCTGTGCCACAGGAAAATAGAATAGTCCATGGTAACGGCCAACTGCAAAACGGCCGCCAGAGCCTTTGTGATGTAAGAAATCTCTCCCAGAAACACATTGGTTCCAAGGTTCAGCAATACCGTCATACCAATGCTGACCAGAAAGACCAGCGGGGCAAGCCAACTGTTGAGCAGAAGCGTCATCGCAGCCGCAGCCAGTACGACAGCCAGCGCCACATAAACGGGTTCTTCTCTCTCGCACAGATTCTTCAGATCCAGCACCAGTGCAGACATTCCGGCGACGAAGCACTGCTTCCCGCAGATTACCCGGATCTCCGATATGGCGTCTATGGTGACATCGGCGGAAGTGGAGCTGTCAAAAAAGACCGCCATCAAGGTGGCGTCTCCCTCATTGAAAATCCTGTAAACCTTCTCGGGCAGCATCTCCATGGGAATCGACACGTCCATCAAACTGTCATACCAGATTACGGAGTCCACATGGTTGACGCTCTCAATGCTCCGACGAAGTTTGGAAACCTCCGTCGGCTGCATATTTTCTATGACAATCAAAGAAAAGGCGCCCTTGCCGAAATCCTCCATCAACGCATTTTGCCCTACAACCGTTTCCATATCCTCAGGCAGATAGGTCAACATGTCATAATTGATCCTTGTGTTCACCATTCCGAATACGGACGGAATGAGCAGCAAAATTGCGAGTACCAGCAGCGGCACCCGCAGCTGAACGATCTTTCTCGCAAGCTTCATTGCGAAACGCACTCCTTTCATCGCTTCATGCACAGTATACACAGCCATTGCAAAAAATGAAGAGTCAAAAACAGTCCCGTGTCTAAATTTTAGACACGGGACTGTTTTTGACTATTGGAGGACAAGGGCAGCAATTACAACGGATCTACCGTCATGCCCTGCTGCTTCATGGCTGGCTCGATCATCAATTGGAAAATGCGGCGAAAATCCTCATGGATGTCATAGGTCATGCCGCTGTCGAGCCATCTGGTCACAGCGCCGTAGCATACATAGGCGTTGAAGTGGATGATTGCCTGGAGGTCTTCCTCCGAGAGCGGGGTGTTCGCCAGAATCGAATTGACATATCCAATGCTGACGGATTCACAGTTCTTCATCAGATAGTGGTCAAAGAGATCCCGATTGACTGAGTTGTAAACGTGATAGGCGGCACGTTTATGTTCGCGGAAAAAGGAAAGCGCTTCCGTCAGGCTCTCATCGATGGAGGAAAACGAGCTTTGCTCCCGTACAAAACGGCCTATTTCTTCATCAATGATCTCTTCCACCAACGCAGGAAGGTCCGCATAGTGATAATAGAAGGAATTTCGATTGATTCCGCATTCTTTGACGATTTCTTTTACCGTGATTTGATTATATGGCCGCTCTTCCAGCAACCGCAGAAAGGTCGCTTTGATTTCCTTCTTCATAAAGCCTGCCATGTGGACCCCTCCAATCAAATGGCTGCAAAGTGTTCGATTGCAGCGGAAATGCCTGCGTACTCTGCTGTGCGTTTGTATTTCACACGGTCTGTCTTGCCGCTTCGATCCAACATGGGCAAGCCCTGTGCCTGTGTGATTTCGTGAGAATTGTACATGCCAGATTTGACGGTGCTTTGCATACATGTGAAGAAAAACCCTCTCTGCACTCGTGATCGACTGCGGAGAGGGTCGCTGTCAGAGCTGCTTTCCGGCGTCGCGGAGCATCTCCTGTTTGATATCCCAGAGCTTCTGAGAAAGATCGACATAGTAGTTATGCGGATTGTCGAAGCGCTTCACCTCGTCCCAGAGGGTATCGACCTGCTGGGCGCAGTAGGCGCGAATTGCCTGCAAATCGGGCAGATCGTAAACCAACTCGCCGTGGCGGAAAATCGGAACCTGAAGCTCCTTTGCTTCAAAGTTGTAGACGTTCTTCCGCTTCCAGGTTGCCTCGGGATCAAAGATTTCAAAGTCGCCGGAATCGTCCACCGTCTCGTCGTAGACGGAGATATAGTCGGCAATCGCCTTGCCGGTATCACGCCCGAAGAAGCGCCAAACCTTCTTATAGTGGGGATTCGTGATCTTGCCCACGTTTTCGCTGACCTTGATTTTGGGAATAATGACGCCGTTTTCATCCTCTACGGCACAGACCTTGTAAACACCGCCGAACACAGGATCGGACTTCGCGGTGATCATGCGCTCGCCCACGCCGAAGAGATCGATCTGCGCACCCTGCGCCAGAATGTCCTTGATGATATACTCATCCATGGAGTTGGAAACCGAGATTTTGCAGCCGGGCCAGCCTGCCTCATCCAACATTTCACGGGCCTTGCGGGTCAGATAGGCCATGTCGCCGGAGTCAATGCGGATGCCGCAGCTTGTAATCCCCTGCGGACGCAGCACCTCGTTGAAGGCACGAATCGCGTCGGGAATGCCGGATTTCAGAGTGTTGTAGGTATCGACCAGCAACGTCGCGTTGTGGGGGTAAATCTCGCAGTAACGCTTGAAGGCTTCATACTGGGAGTCGAACATCTGCACCCAAGAGTGGGCCATCGTGCCGCCGGCGGGAACGCCGTAGAGCACGTCGGAGATCGTGCAGGCCGTTCCATGTACGCCGCCGATGTAACAGGCGCGAGCGCCGTTGATTGCGCCGCTGGCGCCCTGTGCGCGGCGAGAACCGAACTCCAACACTACGCGCCCCTCAGCGGATCGAACGATGCGGTTTGCCTTCGTTGCGATCAGGCTCTGGTGATTCAGCGCCAGCAGAACATAGGTCTCGATGAACTGCGCCTCAATCGACGGCGCACGAACGGTCAGAATCGGCTCGCCGGGGAAAATTGGCGTCCCCTCGGGAATCGCCCACACGTCGCCAGTGAAGCGAAAGTCGCGCAAATAGTTCAGAAAGCCCTCGTCAAACAGGTTCTTGGAACGGAGGTAAGCGACGTCCTCTTCGGTAAAATGCAGGTTTTGCAGATACTCCACAACCTCCTGCAGCCCAGCGGCAATGGCAAAGCCTCCCTGATCCGGGATGGTACGGAAAAACACGTCAAAATAGGAGATCGTATCCTTTTTTCCGGAGAGGAAATAGCCGTTTGCCATGGTCAGCTCATAAAAGTCGCAGAGCATCGTCAGATTGCGATTACGATCCATCTTATATCTCGCCCTCCAAAATTCTACGGTTCTGTTCTCCCAGCTCCGCAAAGCTGGTTTCTGCATTCTGGTACGAATTGTTCAAATTGGTCAGAAGGATCAGAAGCTGATTGACGTCGGCGCTCAGCGCCTTGGTAAGCTGCTCCAGATCAGATTTTCCCGTCCCCAGCTTCGTGTTGGCCTGATTGAAAACAGACTGAATCTGACGGTAAACATCTCCGGCCCGTTCGCGTGCCATGCGCTCGGCCAGCTCTGCGCGGCGGTAGGCTGCAAGCTCCAGCTCGGTATAGTCCTTGGACGGCGCCAGCTCGACGGGAAGCACCTGTGCCACGGGTGGGATCGGTTCCTCCAGATCCTGCGTAATGGGAGGTGTAACGGTCTCAGGCTCCGAGTTGACCTTTGCTTCCTCCAGCGCTTCCTCCAGCTCCTGGACGCGCGCCTCCAAGGTCTGATTTCGATCCCGCAGATCGGTGATCACATCGGTCGCCTCGGCCAGCGCCTGCTTGGTCTCGACGTCCTCCTCTGCGGCGGCAAGGGCCTCGTTTGCAGCGGCCAGCTCTTCACGAAGCTGGTTGATTGTTTCCTCAAGCTGTGCCTTGGTCTGTTCATGCTCGCGGGTTATCCGGTCAATATAGGCAACAACGTCCTCCCGATGATAGCCGTTCAGCGCAGAACGAAATTGGGTAGTCTGTTCAGGCATGGTGAGCCTCCTTTTTCTCTTTTGGAGCAATGAATCTTGTATTTTGCTCGCTTGCGCGATTGCGTCTGTGTCAGGCGAGAATTGCCTTATGATAGACCTTTTTCCCCTTCCGAATCTTCAATCCGGCCTTAAGATCCTCTTGTGTGAAGCTGCGGTCAATGGATTCGATCTTCTCTTCATTCACAAGGACGCCGCCGCCTTGAATCAGCCGTCTGCCCTCGGATCGGGTTGCGGTGAGCTTGCAGGCAATCAGCAGGGAGATTACGTCGATCCTGCCGTCGGAGAGCTGGTCGGGTGTGAGCTCTGTGGTGGGCATGTTGGAGTCGTCAGCGCCGCCGGCAAAGAGAGCGCGGGCTGCGGTCTGGGCTTTCTCGGCCTCCTCCTCGCCATGGACCATCTTGGTCAGCTCCCACGCAAGGATCTCCTTGGCACGGTTGAGCTGCTCGCCCTCCCATTTGTCCATCTCGTCGATCTGCTCCAGCGGCAGGAAGGTCAGCATCCGAATGCACTTAAGCACCTCGGCATCTCCGACGTTGCGCCAGTACTGGTAGAATTCAAAGGGACTGGTCTTGTTCGGGTCAAGCCAGACGGCGTTGCCGGCAGTTTTGCCCATCTTCTTGCCCTGAGAGTCTGTCAGCAGGGTGATGGTCATGCAATGCGCGTCCTTGCCCAGCTTCCTGCGGATCAGCTCGGTGCCGCCCAGCATATTCGACCACTGATCGTCGCCGCCGAACTGCATGTTGCAGCCGTAGTGCTGGAAGAGGTAGTAAAAG
>CACXHI010000001.1 GCA_902767395.1 Oscillospiraceae bacterium | reverse complement strand
GTCCACATAGAGCATCATGCCCAGAAGCTTGTTGGAGCGGAACCAGTCCGGCTCCTGCAATCTGGCCTCGTCCAGCTCCCGCAGCGCGGCCTTGCGGTCGGCATAGGCGCGGCGGAGCATATCCACAAAGTAGCGGAAGGCCATGAGGTCGTTTTGGTACAGCTCGCAGTAGAGCCATTTCAGCTCGTCGTAGCGCGCCGTCAGGCGGCTGACAAATTCGGCGTATTCCATCATGCTCTTTTCCCGATTCTCAAGAATTGTTTGCAAACGCCTCCACCTCCGGCAGCGTTGGCATGGCGGGGATGGCGCCGCTGCGCGTGCAGGTCAGGGCGGCGGCGCGGTTGGCGAAGCGGAGCATCTGCTCCAGCTCGGGCGCGGGCAGACCCACCAGCGGACTGCCCTCCCGCAGGGCCAGCCGCGAGAGTAGCGCGCCGTGGAAGGTGTCGCCCGCCCCGTTCGTATCCGCCACGCGAACCGAAACGCCGGCAACGTAGCCGATGCTGCTTCCCATGCGATAGAACACGCCTCGGCTGCCCAGCGTAATGACGACCAGCCGGATGCCCTCGCGCATCAAAAGGGCGCTGCCGACCTCGGGATCGTCGGTTCCCGTGAGAAGGGGCAGCTCCTCGTCGGAGACCTTGAGAACGTCCACCATTGGCAGCGGCCGCTTCATCCACGTCAGGGCCGTCGCCTCGTCCGGCCAGAGGTTGGCGCGGTAGTTGGGATCGTAGCTCACCAGCGCGCCCTGCAAGCGCCCGAGGCGGGCCGCCGTCAGGGTGGCGGAGCGGGCAGGCTCCGCCGTCAGACTCACCGAGCCGAAATGGACGATCCGCGGGCGCAGCGTCAGGGCGCGCACGACCTCCTCCTCGGTAAGCAGGGTGTCGGCCCCCGGCGAGCGATAGAACGCAAAGGCGCGCTCCCCGGAGGGTGCGACACTGACCACGGCCTGCGTGGTCAGGGCGGTTTTGTCGGCATATAGAGCGGAGGTGTCCACGCCGTTGCGCTCCAGCACGGCGCGCAGATCCGCGCCGAAGGCGTCGCTGCCGACCTTCCCCGCAAAGGCGGTCCTTGCACCGAGCCGCGCCGCCGCAACCGCGACGTTGGCCGGCGCGCCGCCGGGATTGGCGGCGTAGTGACGGACGTGCCCCTCGTCCACATGGGTCTGCGTCAGGTCGATCAAAAGCTCGCCTACCGTCAAAATATCAATCATGGCACAACCTCCTCTTGAAATCGTTTTCATTGTAAGATGATAGCACAGTCCGGGCGGGAATGCAAGAGAAAAAGTGAGAATTTCCGGCAAATTGTCGAGTTCCTTCTGCAAAATAAGAGCAGGATTCGTGATAATATACAATAAATGAGCTGGTTTCTTGTGAAGATTCCCGTGTAGACACCGTCCCCGAAAGTGTGTAAAATAAGATGGAAACAAAGGAATCGTTGAAACCGATTTCATTATAATCAACCGAAAAGGAGTGTTTGAACCATGACGAAGTTTGATTATACCATCAAGGACCCGATCGGCATCCATGCCCGTCCCGCCGGCAACCTTGCCAAGCTCGCCAAATCCTTCGCAGACGCGGTCGTGACCCTCACCAAGGGCGATATGACCGTGAAGGCCTCCCAGCTGATGAAGGTGATGAGCATGGGCATCAAGTGCGGCGATCAGATCACCGTCGGCGTCGAGGGCGGCGACGAAGCTGGGGTCGCTGATGCGGTTCGCAAGTTCTTCGAGGAGAATCTGTAAGCGAAAACGAATCGGGCGGGGCCGCACGACCCCGCCCGCTGCTTTCTCCCCACATTTACGATACAGGAGGTGCCAATATGATTCAATTGCAAGGCAAGGGCGTTTCCAAGGGCGTGACCAGCGGCCCCGTTTATTTTTTCCGCCGCAGCGACGCGACCGTGACCAAGGTCGAAAACGCCGATCCGGCAGCCGAAAAGGCCCGTTTGGCCGAGGCGCAGGAGAAGTCCATCGAGCAGCTCAACCGGCTGGCGGACAAGTGCCGCGAGGAGGCCGGCGAGGAGGCCGCCGTCCTCTTTGAGACCCACGCGATGTTCGTTGAGGACGAGGACTACGTGGAGTGCATCATGGATACGATGGAATCTGAGGGGTGCAACGCCGAGTTCGCGGTGCAGACGGCGGGCGAGCAGTTCGCCGCCATGTTCGCCGCGATGGAGGACGCCTATATGCGCGCCCGCGCCGCCGATATCCGCGACGTGACTACCCGCATCCTCAACAACCTGATGGGCGTGATTGAGGGCGGCATTGACTCCGAGGTTCCTGTTGTGCTGGCCGCCGACGATCTGGCCCCGTCGGAGACCCTCCAGCTCGACAAGTCGAAGATTCTCGGCTTTATGACGCAGGGCGGCTCCGGCAACTCTCACACCGCAATTCTGGCCCGGACGATGGGCATTCCCGCCATCTGCGGTCTGGGCGAGCAGCTTCAGCCCGCGATGGAGGGCAGCGTCGCCTACGTCGACGGCGAGACGGGAACCGTCACCCTCGACCCCGACGAGCCCACCCTTGCGGCCTTCGAGGCCAAGCGGAAGAAGCAGCAGGAGATGAAGCTGCTCATGCAGACCATGAAGGGACAGCAGGACGTGACCTTAGACGGACGCGAGATGATGGTCTACTGCAACATCGGCTCGCCTGACGATCTGAGCGCCGTGCTCAACAACGACGGGCGGGGCATCGGCCTGTTCCGCTCCGAGTTCCTCTATCTCAAGGCCAGCGACTTCCCCACCGAGGACGCCCAGTTCGAGGCTTATAAGGCCGTGGCTGCCGGGATGAAGGGCAAGCGCGTGGTCATTCGCACGCTGGACATCGGCGCGGACAAGCAGGTGGCCTACTTCGACATGAAGAAGGAGGAAAACCCCGCCCTCGGCGTGCGCGCCATCCGCATCTGCCTGAATCGGCCCGAGATCTTCCGCACCCAGCTCCGCGCCCTCTACCGCGCCTCCGCCTTCGGCAAGGTCGCCATCATGTTCCCGATGATTACCTCCGTCTGGGAGGTCCGGGAGTGCAAGCGGTTCTGCGCCGAGGTTATGGCTGAGCTGGACCGGGAGGGCATTGCCTACAACCCCAAGACCGAGATCGGCATAATGATCGAGACGCCCGCCTCCATCTTCGTCGCGGACGCGCTGGCGAAGGAGGTGGACTTCTTCTCCGTCGGCACGAACGATCTGACCCAGTACACCCTCGCCTGTGACCGGCAGGCCAACGATCTGGGCCGGTTCTTCGACCCGCACCACCCCGCTGTGCTGCGCGCGCTCAAGATTGCGACGGACGCGGCCCACGCTGCGGGCATCTGGATCGGCATCTGCGGTGAGCTCGGCGCGGATCTGAGCCTGCTGGAGACCTTCCTTGCCATCGGCATCGACGAGCTCTCCGTCTCGCCCTCCTCCGTCCTGCCGCTGCGCGCCGCCATCCGCAAATCTACCGCCAGGACCTGCACGCTGGAAAAGCTCGACTGCTGAGCCATCAAGCACAGAATTTGCCCCCCGAACGCTCCGCTCAGAGCGTTCGGGGGGCTGTTTCGTGCAAAAAACTGTCAATCCCGGAATATTGCACGAATTCTTCGGTGGAAAACTATGTGGATTATGGGGATAGATCGGTGTATTGCCCTGTCCCCGTCCGACCACCCGGCGGGCGGTTACGCCAGCTCGGCGGAATCGACCACGATGGTTACGGGACCGTCGTTGACGCTTTCGACCTGCATATCCGCGCCGAATTCGCCGTGCTGGGGCGGAAAGCCGAGGCGGGCGCACTCTCTGAGGAAGAATTCATACAGCGGAATCGCCACGGCAGGGTCGGCGGCCCCGGTAAAGCTGGGGCGGCGGCCCTTGCGGACGGAGCCGTAGAGGGTGAACTGACTCACCACCAGCACCGCGCCGCCGACGGATTCCAAGCCGAGGTTCATCTTTCCGGCCTCGTCGCAGAAGATTCGCAGGCCGAGCAGCTTCTCCGCCAGCTTGGTCGCCTCCCGTTCGGTATCCTCCGGCCCAATGCCAAGGAGAATCAAAAAGCCCCTGTCGATCTTGCCTTTTACCCGTCCGTCAATCGTCACCGACGCGGAGCAAACCCTTGTCAGAACCGCACGCATGGAAAAGCACCTCACATTTCGGGATTAATTCTGTCCTCGTTTGACGTCCACGACGCCCTCAAGGGCGCGCAGACGGCGCATGACGGAGTAGAGCTGGGGCAGGCCCTTCACCTCAAAGGTGACGGTGAACTGGCAGCGGTCGCCGGCGATGTCCTTGCCGTTGATCTCGCGCATCCGGATCTGCTCCGTCGCCAGAATGCCCGCAATGTCCAGCAGCAGGCGTTCGCGGTCCTCCGCCAGCACCTCGAGGGTCGTGGCAAAGGGCTTCTCGCCGCCGGTTACCCACGCCACCTTGACCCAGCGGGAGGCCAGCTCCGGGTTGTTCGCGGTCCGGGCGTTGGGGCAGTCCCGCCGGTGAATGGACACGCCGTAGCCCTTGGTGATGAAGCCCACGATCTCGTCGCCGGGAACCGGGGTGCAGCAGCGGGAGAACTTGATCTTACACGAGTCGATGTCCTCGACAATGACGCCGCTGTCCTGACTGTGCGGCTTGCGGCCGGGGGAGGAGATTTCAAGCACCCGCGTCTGCTTGGCGACCTCGGCGGAGCGGCTGGCCTTGACCAGATCCTCCCGAATCTTGCCGATGACCTTGGCGGCGGTGATGCCGCCGTAGCCGATCGCGGCGTACATATCCTCCAGTGAGTCGAAGGAGAGCTTTTTCAGAAGCAGGGGCTGAAGCTCCTCGTTCTGGAGCAGGGCGGGCAGCAGGTTCATCCGCCGCAGCTCGCCCTCCACGCTGGTCTTGCCGCGGGCGACGTTCTCCTCGCGTTTTTCGCGCTTGAACCACTGCTTGATCTTCGAGCGCGCCTGATTGGACTTGCAGATGTTGAGCCAGTCGCGGGACGGCCCCTTGGCGGATTTGGAGGTCAGAATCTCCACCACGTCGCCGTTGTGGAGCTGCACGTCGTAGCCGACGATGCGCTTGTTGATCTTGGCGCCGATCATCGTGTTGCCGACGCCGGAGTGGATCGCATAGGCAAAGTCGATTGCCGTCGATCCGGCGGGCAGGGAAACCACCTTGCCCTTGGGCGAGAAGACGAACACCTCGTCGTCAAACATATCGACCTTGAGGCTGTGGAGATAGTCCTCGGCCTCCGTCTCCTGCTGATCCTCCAGCAGACGGCGAATCCACTCGAATTCCTTTTCGTTGCCGGAGTCGATGCCCTCCTTGTACTTCCAGTGGGCCGCCACGCCGTATTCGGCGGTCTCGTGCATCTGCTTGGTGCGAATCTGCACCTCGAAGGGGGTGCCCTCGTCTCCAATGACGGTGGTGTGAAGACTCTGGTAGCCGTTGGGCTTGGGCGTGGAGATATAGTCCTTGAACCGGCCGGGAACCAGCTTGAACATCTCATGGATGTGGCCGAGGACGTTGTAGCATTCGGGGATCGTGTCCACGATGACCCGGAAGGCGTAGAGGTCGTACAGCTCGTCGAGGGTCTTGTGCTGCGCCTGCATCTTGCGGTAGATGGAATAGACGTGCTTGATCCGCCCGGAGATGGAGCAGGCAATCCCCACCTGCCGCAGCCGATCGGAGAGCCGGGTCCGAATGTTTTCCATGAACGCCTCCGCCTCGCTGCGGTGGGCGTTCAGGTAGTCCATCAGCTCGTGATAGCCCTCGGGATCGAGATATTGCAGGGCGTTGTCCTCCAGCTCCCACTTGATTTTCTGCATTCCGAGGCGGTGGGCCAGCGGCGCGAAGATGTCCATGGTCTCTCTGGACTTGGAAATCTGCTTGGCCGGGGTCTGGAACTGCATCGTGCGCTGGTTGTGCAGCCGGTCGCAGATCTTGATCAGCACCACGCGGATGTCCTTGGACATGGCCATGAACATCTTGCGCAGATTCTCCACCTGCCGCTCCTCCGTCGTGGAGAAATCGACCTTGGTCAGCTTGGTGACGCCCTCGACCAGCTCTGCCACGGTGCGTCCGAAGAGATTGGCAACCTCGTCGAAGGACGCGGAGGTGTCCTCAAGGCAGTCGTGGAGCAGGGCGCCGACAATGGCGTCGGTGTCCAGACCGATTTCCGCCACGATCTCCGCGACCGCCAGCGGGTGAATGATGTAGGGGGAGCCGTCCTTTCGCTTCTGGTTCTTATGGTTTTCATTGGCATATTGAACCGCCCGCTCCACCGCGTCCAGATCGGTGTTGGGTGCATAGCGGCCAATGGCCTCCATCATGGCATCGTAATGTTCCTGAAAGGTCTCCATAGTGGCCTCCTTTCTTATTACCTGTTACTTACTTCACGGTTGGTCGAAGGAACCTGCGCTTTTCTCCGCCCGCAGGCGTTTGATGATGGGGCTTTCGTCGAGATCGACCTTTCTGCCGTCCGTGGTGATGCGGATGGTGTCGAACCTCGCCCCGCTTTGGAGCTGGATCAAGCCCTGCTCGGCAAACACGTCCAGACAGATTCTGGCCCTGCTCAGCGTCATGGCGCCGGCGCAGGCGCGTTCGAGCTTACGCCCCATACAGAGCAGATTCTCCTGCATTCCGGACTCCTGACTGTTGGCAATCAGATAGCGCCAGACCGCGACAAACTCCTTGCGGGAGGGCAGCAGCCGCGCCGCGTCCTCCGGGGCAAGCCACTCGTTCCGGCAAAAGCGGTGATACAGCTCCCGCTCGGCCTCGGCCTCGGCGCGGAGCCGACGGCTCAGACGCAGATCCACCACGTTGAGCTGCACCGTCCGGCTGCCGCGGAACTCGTTGATCTGCGGCGTGAAGGCCACGTCCACGGAGTCCCCCTGCCCGATTCCGGTGCGCAGAGCCGTCTGGGAGAAAAAAATTGCCGGAAGTAGCTCCCCGCCGGGACAGCGCAGACTCAGACGCAGATGCTTTCCGCCGCCGACCTCCGTGAGCTGGATGATCTCGGCGTCCTCGATGCAGAGCACCGGCACAGGACAGCCCGTGCCGCACGGCTCGAGCTGGTTGAGCGAGCGGACGTGCTCGATGGTCAAAAGCGCAGGGTCCACCACGCAGTCCACCGACAGCGCGGCGTCGGCCTGCCCGGAAGCGCGGAATTCCTCCGCCAGCGCCGTGACGCTCCGGCGGAAGGCCGGAACGTTCTCGCGGCTGATGGTAAAGCCCGCCGCCAGCTCATGTCCGCCGTAGCTCTCCAGCAGGTCGGACAGCCGGGACAGCGCCCCAAAGAGGTTGAAGCCCCCGTAGCTCCGGGAGGAGGCCTTACCCCGGTCGTGATCCATGCAGATCAGGAAGGCCGGGCAGTTGTATTCCTCAGACAGGCGGGAGGCCACAATGCCAACCACGCCCTGATGCCACGCCTCCCCGGCCAGCACAATGGCGCTGGGGCGGGTGTCGGGGCCGAGCATGTCCACGGCCTGCCGATAAATCTCGGCCTCCACCCGCTGCCGCTCCCGGTTCAGCCGGGTCAGACTCTCCACCAGCGCTTTGGCTCTGCCGCCGTCGCGGGTCATAAACAGCTCCAACGCCTGCGCCACCTGCCCCATGCGGCCCGCCGCGTTGATGCGCGGGGCGAGCAGATAGCCGACCGTGGAGGTCGTGACCGGGCCGCCGAGACAGCCGCACTCCTCCATCAAGGCCGCAAGACCGGGACGGCGGGGCCGCTCCAGCGCCCGAAGTCCCCGCACCACCATCGTCCGCACCTCGCCCCGCAGGGGCATGACGTCGGCAATCAGACCGAGACAGAGCAGATCGGCAAAGCGCTCAAGCAGATCGCCCTGATTGCCGCAGATGGCCGCGCCGAGCTGGAAGGCGATTCCCACGCCGGAGAGGTCGGTGTGCGGGTAGGTGCAGTCCGCCCGGTGGGGGTCTACAACGGCGACTGCCTGCGGCAGCGTTTCCTTACACTCGTGGTGATCGGTGATGACCAGATCCATGCCCAGACGCCTGCACAGCTCGGCCTCCCGGTTGGCGGTGATGCCGCAGTCCACGGTGACGATCAGGTTGACCTGCTTCTTGAAAAGCTGGCGAATCGCAAGCTCGTTGAGGCCGTAGCCCTCCTCCAACCGGGCGGGGATATAGCTGGTGACCCGCGCCCCCATGTCGCGCAGCAGCTCGGTCAGCAGGGCGGTGGCGGTGATTCCGTCCACGTCGTAGTCTCCGAAGACGGCAATATGCTCTTTTCTCGCCACAGCCAGACGCACCCGGTCGGCGGCGGCCTTCATGTCCTTCATCAGAAACGGGGAATTCAGAGGCGCGTCGGCGCGCAAATACTCCGTGGCAGCCTCGGCGTCCGCGCAGCCCCGCGCGGAGAGCACTCTGGCGCAGAGCGGCCCATAGCCCGCCCGCTCCAGAGCCTGCGCCTGCGCCGGGTCGAAGGACGAAACGTTCCAGACTCCGTATTTCACAAAAATCCACATCCAAATTCTTTTTTTTGTCTCATTATAACACCTGCGCGGACATTTCACAATAGTTTTTTCAATTGTTGCGATCTTGCGGATTCCCGGCGCAAAAATACTTTTTTCTGAAATTGACTTTAGACAAAAAACGCTATATAATAGGGAAGCAAATAATTTGAACCTTTGGAGGTACCATCATGTTTGACATTCTCGAAGCCAAGCTCCGGGCAAATCCCCGGAAGATCGTTTTCACCGAGGGGCACGATGCCCGCATCCTCGAGGCCGCTGCCAAGCTGAAGCAGGGCGGCTTCCTCACCCCGATCCTGATCGGCGACGTCGAGGTCGTCAAGGCCAAGGCCGCCGAGTGCGGCTTTGATATCGAAGGGCTGGAGATCATCGACCCCGCCACCTATCCCGAGATGGAGAAGATGGTTGAAACGATGGTTGAGCTTCGCAAGGGCAAGATGAGCCCCGAGGACTGCCGCGCCAACCTGCTCAAGGGCAACTACTTCGGCACCATGCTGGTGAAGATGGGCTATGCTGACTCCCTGCTCGGCGGCGCCACCTACTCCACCGCCGACACCGTGCGTCCCGCGCTCCAGCTCGTCAAGACCAGGAAGGGCGCGCATCTGGTCTCCTCCTGCTTCATCATGGCCCGCGAGGGCAAGGACGGTCAGGAGCTTCTGGCGATGGGCGACTGCGCCATCAACATCGACTATCAGGACACCGTGGACAAGGAAGGCAACGTCACCTTCACCGCCGCGGAAAAGCTGGCGGAGGTCGCCATCGAGACCGCCAAGACCG